>JBEPVV010000271.1:0-3387 GCA_041690795.1 Gemmatimonadota bacterium
CACCGGATCTGATCGCGGACAGTTCAGCTGCTGCGGCAAGTGCCAGCTCCTGCGACCTGCCGCCGCGCCCCGACCCTTCGCCCACGCGTACCGTTGTTTCGCCGCCCCAGATCAGGATTTCGCGAGGTCCGTCCACTCGCGAGGCTGCCACGATCCTCGCGCCCATCGCCGCTGCCTCGCCGTGGAGCGGCGTCTCGATGAGCCTGGCCGGGTAGCCCAGGACGTTCGCAGTGCGGCAGGCGGCCTCCAACGCCGTCCGGTTGCTCGCCACGACGTTCGCGGTGACGGTCGCGAACGCCGGGTCAGCGGCAGCGGGGAGGTCGTCGTCCAGGGCGTCGAGGACGCTTCGGGGGATCGCTTTCAGCGCCGCGGAATCGGCAATCAATTCGTTGAGCAGTTCGCGATCCCAGCCGTCGGGCGAACAGGGACCGGAACCGATGGTGGCGGGGTCATCGCCCGATACATCGGAGATCAGCCAGAGGTGAATCGTTCGAGGCGCCAGCGCGACGGCGAGGCGACCACCGCCCCACCGAGTGACGCGCTTGCGGATCGCATTCATCTGGTGAATATCGAGTCCCGAACGCAGCAAAAGATCGAAGGTGACGGCCAGGTCGACATGACTGATGCCGGGCCGTGGTGCGGCGATCATCGCGCTGGCGCCCCCCGATAGCGTTACGTGCACCTCGGCATCTGAGGGGAGTTCGGCCAACAGCTCGCCGAGCGCGTCGGCAGCCCGTGTTGACGCTGCGCCCGGCAGGGGGTGATTGCCGGCTATCGAGCGAAGTGCTCGGTGCGGCGAATTGCCGGCGTCGAGTCCGACGACCAGCCCTCCACTTGGCTCTTGCCCGTGTCCGTGCAGCCACTCGACCACGCACCTCGCCATCTGCGGCGCGGCCTTGCCGACGCTCAGAATCCAGCATGGTGCGTCAGGTGCCGGCAGTGCGCTCAGCGCCTGCGGCAAGACGTTCGCCGGCAGCGAGGCGGCCACCGCCGCATCGAAGCACCGCCGGAGAATCGCTGCGTCCGTCATGCGCCGTCGGGTTCCTGCTGGTTCATTGGAGCTCCTCGCAGTGCGCCTGCGCACCGCAGCGGGGTAAATTATCCGGCTTACCTTCACCACGCCGAGTCATGCCCGGACGCCACCACCTCTTCGTCCCTGGTCCGACCAATATTCCCGATCGCATCCTCCGCGCGATGCTCCGGGCGTCGGAGGATCATCGTTCGGTTATTTTTCCTGCGCTGGTCGAGCCGTTGCTTGCTGACAGCTGCCGGCTCTTCGGCACCGAGCGCGGTCGCGTGGCAATCTTTCCGGCCAGCGGAACTGGCGGCTGGGAAGTCGCACTCACCAACACGCTGCGCCCCGGCAGCACCGTGCTGCTCCCGTGCGCTGGTCAGTTTGCGACGCTGTGGGGCGAAATGGCAACGCGCCTCGGCTTCGAAGTGACGACCATAGCGGGGATCAACTGGGGCGATGCGCCTGATCCGGCAGCGATCGAGGATGCGCTCCGCGATGATCCATCGGGCCGAATCGCGGCGGTGCTCATCGTCCACAACGAGACGTCGACTGGTGTCACCGCCGACCTGCCCGCGATCCGCCGCGCGATCGATGCCGCTGCGCACCCGGCGTTGTTCTTTTCCGACGGCGTCTCGGCCGTCGCGTCGCTGGAGTACCGCCACGATGCGTGGGGCGTTGACGTCGCGATCACGGGCTCGCAGAAGGGATTGATGCTCCCCGCAGGACTCGCCCTGGTTGCCTGCTCGCCTCGCGCGCTGGCAGAGCTCGACTGCGGCGGCGCACGCGGGTATTTCGATCTTCGTCCGATGCTTGCCCAGAACGCCACCGGCTACTTCCCGTACACGCCCCCCATTCCGATGCTGTACGGACTGCAGGAATCGCTGGCGATGCTGTTTGAAGAGGGGCTGGACCAGGTAGCCGCGCGCCACCGTCGTCTCGCTGAAGGTGTCAGGGCGGCCGCGGCGACGTGGCAGCTGCCGATTTGCTGCGCCGACCCGCGGGCCGCCTCCGATACGGTGACCACGGTGATGACTCCCACGGGATGCGACGCAGCGGCGCTGATCGCGCACGCGTTCACTCGGTACCAGCTCTCGCTCGGAGCGGGCCTGGGGCCGCTCGCCGGGAAGGCGTTTCGCATCGGGCATGTTGGCGACCTCAACGAGGGGATGGTGCTCGGTGCGCTCGCATTGACGGAGATGGCGATGCGCGACCAGCGACTGGCGATCGAGCCGGGAAGCGGCGTTGCCGCTGCGCAGCAGCGGTGGCTGGCAGCCGCATGACGCCTCGCCCAAGAATCATCGTCACTCGCCGGCTGCCGCCGGCGGTGGAGTCGCTGCTGCGCGACCGGTTTGATGTCGAACTCGCGCCCCGCGACCAGCAGCTGCAAGCCGAAGAACTCCAACGGGCGCTCGGCCACGCTGACGGGCTGCTGAGCACGGTGACTGATCGCCTCACCGCCGAAGTGCTGGCAGCGTATCCGCTGCGGACGCGGATCATTGCAAACTTCGGCGTCGGCTACGACAACATCGATCTGCCCGCGGCACAGGCGCACGACATTGTTGTCACCAATACACCCGACGTCCTCACCGATGCGACCGCCGACCTGACGATGACTCTCCTGCTGATGACACTGCGGCGGGCGGGCGAGGGGGAGCGCGAGCTGCGATCGGGACGGTGGCTGGGCTGGCGGCCGACGCACTTGATGGGACATCAGGTCACTGGTCGCACGCTCGGCCTGGTTGGCATGGGCCGAATTGCGCGCGCCGTCGCTCGTCGCGCGCATCATGGCTTCGGCATGAAGGTGCTTTGCTTCGATCCTTCGCCTCCGTCTCCGATCGAACTCGCAGCCGTCGGCGCCGAGCCACGCGCGACGCTGGAATCGCTGCTCGCGGACTCCGACGTCATCTCGCTCCACTGCCCGAGCAACGATGCAACCCGCGGCCTCATGAATCGTTCGCGGCTGGCGCAGATGCGCCCCGGCGCGTTCCTGATCAACACGGCGCGCGGCGATGTGGTCGACGACGACGCGCTCATCGGTGCCCTCGTCTCGGGGCATCTCGCGGGCGCCGGGCTCGATGTCTTCCGCGGTGAGCCGCACCTCGATCGCCGCTATCTCGGGATGGAGAACGTCGTGCTTCTCCCCCACCTCGGATCGGCGACCACCGAAACCCGCGAAGCGATGGGCATGCGCGCGATCGAGAACCTGTCGGCCTTCTTTGACGGTCGCGCTGTTCCGGACCGCGTGCAACCGCCCAGCTCCCCGTTCCCGCACCGCCGGCCGCGGGCCCAGGCTGAGTCGAGGACACCGTCTCGACCTGAGCCCATTGTTACAACAACCATCGACTCGTGCGCCACCTCGGGCTCATCCCACC
>JBEPVV010000272.1:0-3384 GCA_041690795.1 Gemmatimonadota bacterium
AGCTTGGATGGGCGACCTTCCCGCCCGCCAGCGCCAGCCCATCCCGGAGTCGTCGTTGTCGTCTGCCCTGCAGGCTGCCTTCACATTGTTGTTCAAGTATCCGCCGCGCGTCTTCGCGCAGGGAGTGCTCACACTGGCGCCGGTCGTGCCAGTCTCGGCGCTGGTCGTGGTGTTGCTCGGCGTCAGTGTTGCCGCGAGTCTCGCATCGCGTCGGCTCCAGGGCCCGGGGCGGGCTGATCGGATCGTGCTGACAGGCGCGCGCGTCGCGGCGTTTGTCGTGCTCGCCGCATGCCTGCTTCGGCCGGCCTTGGCTCTGACCACCGCTGTCCCGCAACGAAACGTGCTCGCCATCGCGCTCGACGATTCGCGCAGCATGGGCATTCCCGACGTCAGTGGCAGCGGTCGGCTGGCTGCCGTTCAGCATGCATTCAGCGATTCTTCTGCGCTGGTACGCGCGCTGGCACGACGGTACGCACTGCGCTTCTTCCGCTTCGGTGCCGGCGCGACGCCGGTGCCAGGTGCCGCCGCTCTCGTCGCGAGCGCCACGCGCACTGACCTCGCCAACGCCCTCACGTCGATCCGCGACCAGCTCGCCGACGTGCCGACCGCCGGCATCGTCGTGGTCAGCGACGGCGCGGACAACGGCGAGACCGATCTTGCCGCGCCACTCGCAGACTTCCGCCTGCGGAACCTGCCCGTCTACACGGTCGGCGTCGGCAGCGAACGTTTCGCGCGCGACCTGTCCATCGAGCGAGTCGACGTCCCTGCCACGACGCTGCAGGGATCGGGGGCGCAGGTGATGGCCACGGTCGGCCTCCACGGTGTGGGGCGTGATTCCATCGTGGTCACGGCAGAAGCCGATGGACGCGTCGTCGCCCGCACAGCGGTCGTCGCAACGGCGGAGCGCGACGTGGTAAAGGTTCCATTGCGAATCCCGCCACTCGACGTTGGCAGTCACGTGATCAACGTGCAGGTACGCGCTGTAGCCGGCGAGACGATCACCGAAAACAACTCCGCGCTGGCACTGCTCCGGGTCCGGCCAGGTGTCGAACGCGTCCTCTACATGGAGGGGTCACCGCGATTCGAGTTTGCCTTTCTCCGACGCGCGTTCGCGGGCGACAGTGCCGTGCGCCTCGTCGGCGTCCTTCGCACTGCCAAGGGGAAATACCTTCGCATCAATGTTGCGGACTCACTCGACCTGGTGGACGGATTTCCGAGCCGGCGTGAGGACCTGTTCCGTTATCGCGCCCTGATCATCGGCGACATCGAAGCGTCGTTCTTTTCTGGCGACCAATTGCGGATGATCGCCGATTTCGTCGATCACCGCGGCGCGCTGCTCATCGCGCTGGGCGGTCGGTCGGCGCTGGCGGAGGGCGGCTATGCGGGCACACCGGTGAGCGACGTGTTGCCGGTGACGCTCGCCGGCCGCGTGGCCGACAGCGGTGTCGTCTCCCTCCGGGTCGTTCCCACCAGCGCTGGCGCGCTGCATCCAGCGCTCCAACTTGGCGCCACTGCCGACTTGTCCGCGGCGCGCTGGGACTCGCTGGCGCCGTTGACCGGCGTGAATCGCCTCGGGCCCTTGCGCGCCGGTGCTACCGCCTTGCTCAACGCCAGGGCTGACCGCGGCGCGGTGTTCCCGGTGCTCAGCGTGCAGCGGTACGGTCGTGGTGTGGCCGCCGTGCTCGGCGCGCAGGACACCTGGGCGTGGAAGATGGATCCGCGTTCTGCGCCGCAGGACAGAACGTTCGAGATGTTCTGGCGTCAGCTCGTGCGCTGGGGACTGGACCAGGTTCCCGAGCGCGTTGAAGTGACGGCGGCGCCCGAACACCTCGGCCCCGGGGAATTGGTCGCGCTGCAGGCGCGCGTTGCCGATTCCGCATACGCTGTCGTCAACGACGCGGCGGTGATCGCCGAGGTCACGGCGCCTTCAGGCGCAGTCACGATCGTGCCGATGGACTGGACGATGCACAACGATGGCATCTATGCGGCTCGATACGTCGTTGCCGAACGGGGCACCTACCGCGTCTCGGTGCGAGCGATGCACGGCCGCGATTCTGTCCGGTCGAGTGCAGGGGCGTTTCTCTCGGACGTGCGCGGCGCCGACATGGATCACGCCGAATTGCGAAGCGCGCTGCTGCAACGCATCGCCCGCGAAACCGGCGGCAAGTACTATCCGCTCGCCGACGCCGCGAAGCTTGCCGGCGACGTCGAGTTCACTCGCAGCGGAATCATCGCGCGCGAATCGCGCGATCTCTGGGACATGCCGGTCGTGCTGTTTCTCTTCGTCGGTGTCCTGGCGTTCGAATGGGGATATCGCCGGTGGCGAGGCCTGGCATGACGTCGACCCTGGCGCTGTTGCTGCTTTCCGCACTCCTTGGCGGCCAGGCGTCGTCAGGCGTCACCGCACGGCAGGGTGGGGCCACGCATGTGCTGATCATCACCGGTCTGAGCGGCGAGCCGCGATTTGCCCGCGCATTCGGTGAGATCGGGCGTACCGTGTTCGACGCCGCACGCGCGTCGTGGCATGTCAGCGATTCCAGTCTTGTCTATCTCGCCGAAGATCCGGCCGCTGATCCGCAACGCATCGCCGGCAAGGCGACCGGCGAGGGCGTGCGTCAGGCGTTCAGTACGCTGGCAACCCGGGTACGCGCGGGTGACGTGGTGCTGATTTTCCTTGTCGGTCACGGCAGCGGGGAGATGCAGGCTTCGGCGGTGAACCTTCCGGGGCCAGATCCGGTGGCATCAGACTACGCGTCGTGGCTGGCGCCGTTGGGCCGGGCAGACGTGGTCTTCGTCAATGCATCGAGTGCAAGCGGCGATTTTGGCGCCGTGCTGGCTGGCCCGGGCCGGGTCATCGTCACCGCCACCAAAAGCGCGATCGAGCGGAACGAAACGCTTTTCGGCGCCTTTTTCGCCGCGGGGCTGACGGGCACCGAGGCCGACGCCAACAAGGATGGTCGCGTGACGGTTGCCGAGGCGTTCAACTTCGCCCGCGAGCGCGTCGCCCGCGCGTATGAAACGACGGGCCGCCTCCAGACCGAACACGCGGTGCTGATCGATAGCAGCGGTCTGGCAGCGCGAGTTGCCTTCGGTGGCGATGCTGCCAGCGGCGACGCCCGGGTCCTGGCGCTCCTCGGCGAGCGTCGGATGCTCGAGGGCGAAGTCGACTCGCTGCGCCGAGCGAAGACGACGATCGACCCGGCCACGTACCAGTCTGCGCTCGAAGCCCTGCTGTTGAGGATTGCTGAGCACACTCAGGCGATCCGGGCACTCACCGCGAAGCCCAAGCCGTGATCCGCCGCTACGTCGCCGCGATTGCCTGTCTCGTCGCCGCCCGCGCCGCCGCTCAGCAGGGAATTGTTGCTGCGCCGCCCATCGCCTGTC
>JBEPVV010000273.1:0-3381 GCA_041690795.1 Gemmatimonadota bacterium
GTCTTCGGCGACGACGACGGCCGCGTCGGCGTCGTTGAGCAGGCCGGCGGAACCCGGGACCGGCGGCACGCCGGCGGCCTGCGCCAGCCGGCGGGCCGAGGCCTTGTCACCCATGGCGCGGATCTGGTCGCCGGTTGGCCCGATGAAGACAATGTTGGACGCGCGGCAGGTGTCGGCAAACTCTGCGTTCTCCGCGAGAAAACCGTAACCCGGATGAATCGCGTCTGCGCCGGTGACTTCGGCGGCGGCGATCAGCGACGGAATGCGAAGATAGGAGAGACGGCTTGGCGGCGGGCCGATGCAGACGTCGTCATCGGCGAACCGGACGTGCAGCGATTCGCGGTCCGCTTCACTGTAGACCGCCACCGTCTTGATTCCCAGTTCACGGCAGGCCCGGATGACCCGCAGCGCAATCTCGCCGCGGTTGGCAATCATCACCTTGCGGAACATCAGCGCCGGTCTCCGCCATTCATGTCGGAGAACGTCCGGTCGGACGTGCCGCTCACGCCGGATACGCGCAGCGCGAACTCGCTCGGATGGGTGGCGTGGTACACCGCATCGTCGTAGGTGATGACCCCGTCCTCGTACCAGCGCATCAGCGATTGGTCGAACGACTGCATGCCGTACGTCACGCCGCCTTCGCTGATCAGGTCGGGGATGTCGAGCGCCTTCTGGGTGTCGCGAATGTTGTCGGCGACCGCCGCGGTGTTGATCAGCACTTCCACGGCAGGCACGCGTCCCTTGCCGTCGGCGCGCGGCACCAGCCGCAGTGACACCACGGCCGCCAGCGCCGTCGAGAGCAGCATCCGGATCTCGGCGTGCTGATGCGGCGGGTAGAACGAGAGCACGCGCGAGATGGTCTGCGTGGTATCGGTCGTGTGGATGGTCGAAAGCACCAGGTGCCCCGTGTCGGCCGCCTTGATGGCGGTGTCCATCGTCTCCATGTCGCGAATTTCGCCGATCAGGATGACATCCGGGTCCTGGCGCAGCACGTGCTTCAACGCTTCGCCGAACGACAACGTGTCGCTGCCCACTTCGCGTTGCGACACGTTGGCGAGCTGGTCGCGGTGCAGGAACTCGATCGGGTCTTCGATGGTGATGATGTTGACGCGACGGTTGCGATTGATGTGATCGATCACCGCGGCCAGCGCCGTCGACTTGCCGCTGCCGGTGATTCCCGTCACCAGGATCAGGCCGCGCGGCTTGGCGGCGATCTCCTCGAGGATGGGCGGCAGCAGCAGCTCGCGCACGGTGCGGACTTCATAGGGGATGGCACGGAACGCAAAGGCGACCGAACCGCGCTGCTGATAAACGTTGGTGCGGAAGCGCCCGATGCCGGGAACGCCGATGCCGAAGTCCGCTTCCTTGACCTCGAGAAATTCGCGCATCTGTCGCGGCGTCATCAGCGACTCGGCCAGCGCCTTGAGTTCTTCCGGCTTGAGCTGCGGCATCGGCAGCACTTGCAGCTGGCCACTGACGCGCACCGTGGGCGGGCGGCCGCCCTTGAGCAGGAGGTCCGACCCACCGCGCTGCACCATTTCCACGATCGCCTGACGGAACTGGAAGCCGCCCGCGGGAACCTCGCCCGTCAGGACATCGGAGCCCGGCGGCGTCTCGTCAGCCATTCGGATCGACGCGGTAGAGCACCTGGCCGTACTCGACTGGCGAGGTGTCGTCCACCAGTACCTCGCGCACGACGCCGGTCACTTCGGCTTCAATCTCGTTCATGATTTTCATCGCCTCGATGATGCACACCGTCTGCCCCGAGGTGACGCGCGAACCGATGCGCACGTAGGGTTCTGCGCCCGGTTCGGGCTGCGCGTAGTAAGTGCCGACCATCGGCGAGCGGATTTCCTTGAGGCCGGCGCCTGCTACTGCCGGAGTATCGGCGACCGGCGGCGGGGCTGCAGCAACCGGCGCCATCATCGGCGGCGGGGGCGCATGCATCGGCGCAGACCCGGCCTGGCTGGTACGCGAAATGACCACGCCCGTGCCGAAGAACCCCTTGAGCTCGATCGAGCCGATCTCGGGCCGCTCGTGCAGCAGCTGCGCCAGCCGCCGAACGTCACGAAAGTCGATGCCCTTGAGCCCCGGCACCTGTTCGATGGTGCGCGCGAGTTCCTGCATTTCCTCAGGCGTCATACGCGAGTCATGTACTTGTCTTCGCGACGATCCACGCGAATGGTGGTCCCCTGCTCGACGAACAGCGGCACCTGCACGACGGCGCCAGTCTCGAGCTTCGCGGGCTTGGTGCCCCCGGTGGCCGTATCGCCACGCATCCCCGGATCGGTCTCCACGATTTCGAGCTCCACGAAATTGGGCAGTTCCATCAGGATGACCTGCTCTTCATGCACCAGTCCGGTGCACTCCATCCCTTCCTTGAGGTACTTCATCTGGTCGGGGCCGATCAGCTCGGCCGTCAGCATGATGTCGTCGAAGGACTGGAGATCCATGAAGTGGTAGAACTCCCCGTCGCGGTATGAGTACGTCATGGGCCGGTGGGAGAGGTCGACCGCCGTGAGCCGCTCGCCCGAGGGGAACGTTCGCTCGAGCACCGCGCCGGTCCGGACGTTGCGGAGCTTGGTGCGCACGAAAGCGCTTCCCTTGCCCGGCTTGACGTGCTGAAAATAGACGACCTGCATCAGGTGCCCGTCAAAGTCGAGCACCAGGCCGTTTCGAATATCCGCGGTCGTTGCCACTCCGGATCCCGCCTATCGGTCGAGGATGATGAGATCGGTGCGGCCATCGGTCAGGAGGACCGGCCCGTCGGCTGAGAGCCAGACGTCGTCCTCCAATCGGACCCCACCCCACCCAGCAAGATAGATCCCCGGCTCGATCGTGACTACCGCACCGGCCGGTAGCACTGCCTCCGCCGTTGCTGCAAGTCGTGGCGCCTCATGGACTTCAAGGCCGAGGCCATGGCCGAGCGAATGCCCGAAGGCGTCGCCATACCCCCGCGCGGCAATGACGTCGCGGGCGAGCGCGTCGGCTTCCCGTCCGGTCATTCCGGCGCGGACCCCTTGACGCCCGCGGCCCTGCGCTTCTCGCACCAGGTCGTAGATCGTCCGCTGACGCTCGTCCGCTCCCCCGATGGCGACAGTCCGCGTCATGTCGGCGCAGTAGCCGTCGACCTGGGCGCCGAAGTCGATCAGCAGGAATTCGCCGAACGCCAGTTCGCGCACCGAGCTCCGTGCATGCGGCAAGGCGGCGCGCGGACCCGAGGCAACGATGGTCTGAAACGGGTGCCATTCGCTCCCCCGGCGTCGCAGCGCCGCTTCCAGCCGCGATGCCACATCGATCTCCCGCTCACCGGTGGTGATCGTCGGAAGCACCTCGGCCAGTGCCTCGGCCGCGAGTGCAGCGGCGGCGCGAATCGCTGCC
>JBEPVV010000274.1:0-3364 GCA_041690795.1 Gemmatimonadota bacterium
GCAGGTCAGCGCGCGTCTGTCGGTGGGTGCGACGGCGAGCAACAACTTGGTCAAGGACGGCGTGCTCGGGATCACGCTCCGGCCCGCGCTGGCGCCGACCGTCACGGCCGGGCTCGTCATACCGACCGGCAAGGGCCCGTTCCGGCTGATCCTCGAGGGCGGCTTTGCCTCGTCGCGGATCAACGTCGACGACGACGGCGTATCGGACCAGTTGGCATCGTTGACCACCATCACGATTCTGGCCCTCGGTGAAGGCCCGATCCGCGGGGCATTGCGCTGGCAATTGGGCGGCGGGGCGATCGCCTATCGTCCGAGCGAGCAACAGGGCGTCTTTCAACAGGGAGGCGTCACCCGCTGGATGATCGCAGGCGGCCTGATCTGGAGCCACCGTCTCACGCCGGCGATGGAGCTGCTGCTCACCGGTCGAATCGACACCCAGGAATTCACGACCCCCGCGCTCCAGACCGCCGGCTACGGATCGCATCAGTCGGTGCAGCGCGCTGCACTTCTCGTCGGCGTGAGCCGGAGGTTCTGATGCGGGGATGGCTTCTTGGTGCCACGCTGGTGCTGACGGGCTGCGCCAACATCGCCTCGCCGGCGATCCTGACGACCGACATCTACGAGTATCGCGACTTCGAGCTGGGCGACACGCTCACCTTTCACTGGCCGCGAGCCGACCTCCCCGTGCGCGTCTGGGTGGCGCCCGACAGCCCGATCAAGGCCGACGTGACGACCGCGATCACTCGCTGGGAGCATGCGTTCTTCTATGGCGAATTCCGCGCGACGGTGGTGACTGACTCGAACGCCGCCGACATCATCGTTCGCAACACGCCGTCCGACCAGAGCGGCACCACGCTACGCGCCCCGCTCAACGCGCGAGCGTCGCAATGCGATGGCCAGACCGACCTCGACATCGATCCCGACGCCAAGACCCTCACGCTGCCGATCCACATCTACATGTATGCCGTGGTGAGCGAGTCGGTGCCGGGCATTCCGCAATGCTTCAGTATCACCATGACGCACGAGATCGGTCACGCCATCGGCATCATCGCCCATTCGCCGCACAGTGAAGACGTCATGTTTCCCAATCCGGTCTTTGATGGCATCAGCGATCGCGACCGCCTGACCGCGGTCGTCCTGTACCAGACGATTCCGACCCTCACGTTCGTCGGCAGGCGCTGATCCGCTGCCGACCTCAAGCTGCCGGCCCGCGCTGGCGCACTGACCGCGGCCGCGCCTCCTCCGGGACGGCGTCGCCGCACGCAATGGAGACCCGATGACCGCGCACGCTTCACCGCTGGATGCGGCCGCCCCGAACTGGGTGCGGAACGCCCGCCTCGCGGACTGGGTGGCCAGCATGGCTCAGCTCACCCGACCCGACCGGATCCACTGGTGTGATGGCTCGCAACAGGAATACGACACGCTGTGCGACGAGATGGTCGCCAGCGGCATGATGACCCGGCTCAATCCCGCCAAGCGCCCCAATTCCTTCCTCGCACTTTCCGATCCCAAGGACGTGGCTCGCGTGGAGGACCGGACCTTCATCTGCAGTCATCGCAAGGAAGACGCGGGGCCGACCAACAACTGGGTCGATCCGCGCACCATGCGCGACACGCTGCGTGGACTGTTCGACGGCGCAATGCGCGGCCGCACGATGTACGTCATTCCCTTCTCGATGGGACCGGTCGGTTCGCCGCTGTCGCACATCGGCGTCGAACTCTCCGATTCGCCGTACGTCGCCGCCAACATGCGGATCATGACGCGCATGGGCCGCCAGGTCGTCGACGCGCTCGGCGATGCCGAATTCGTTCCCTGCATGCATTCGGTGGGCAAGCCGCTCGCGCCGGGCGAAGCCGACGTCAAGTGGCCGTGCAACGCCGACCAGAAATACATCGTCCACTTCCCCGAGGAGCGCGAGATCTGGTCGTACGGATCCGGCTACGGCGGCAATGCCCTCCTCGGCAAGAAGTGTTTCGCGCTGCGCATTGCCTCGGTGATGGGGCGCGATCAGGGCTGGATGGCCGAGCACACGCTGATCCTCGGCGTGGAAAATCCCCAGGGTGAGCGCACCTATGTCGCGGCCGGATTCCCCAGTGCCTGCGGCAAGACCAATTTCGCGATGATGATCCCGCCAGCCGACTATGCCGGCTGGAAAGTGACGACGGTCGGCGATGACATCGCCTGGTTGCGGCCGGGACCCGATGGCCGGCTGCGTGGCATCAATCCCGAAGCGGGGTACTTCGGCGTCGCGCCAGGAACGTCGTACGACACCAACCCGAATGCCATGGAGACGATGGCGAAGAACACCATCTTCACCAACGTCGCGCTGACCGAAGACGGTGATGTCTGGTGGGAAGGGATGACGAAGGAGATACCGGCGCGCCTGACCGACTGGCACGGCAACCCGTGGACGCCAGAGAGCAAGGGCACGGCAGCGCACCCGAACGCGCGCTTCACCGCGCCCGCCTCGCAGTGCCCGTCGATCGACCCGGCGTGGGAAGACCCGGCTGGCGTGCCGATCAGCGCGTTCATCTACGGCGGACGCCGCGCCACGACGGTGCCGCTCGTCTATCAGGCCTTCAACTGGAATTTCGGCGTCTACCTTGGCGCGACCATTGGTTCCGAAACCACGGCAGCTGCAGCGGGCGCTGTTGGTCAAGTGCGTCGCGATCCGTTCGCGATGCTGCCGTTCTGCGGTTACCACATGGGCGACTATTTCAACCACTGGCTGCAGATGGGACGCGGACTCAACGAGCCGCCACCGATCTTCTGCGTCAACTGGTTTCGCAAGGACGAAGCGGGAAAATTCATTTGGCCCGGCTTTGGGCAGAACATGCGCGTGCTGGAATGGATCGTCGGCCGGGTGCGCGGTCGCGCGGCCGGGATCGAGAGTCCGATCGGCTGGATGCCCCGTTACGAAGACCTCCGCTGGGAAGGACTCACCTTCCGCAAGGACGTGTTCCTCCAGCTGATGTCGGTCGATCGCGAACAGTGGAAGGGGGAGTTGCTCTCGCACCGCGAGCTCTTCGAGAAGCTCTACGATCGCCTGCCGCAGGAATTCATGTGGATGCGCGAGCTCATTCTCTCCGCACTCTGGCGCAGCGACGAACACTGGAGGCTGGAGCCGGAAACGGCGTAACACCGCATGCCCGAGTCACATCTCGTCATCCGCGATCCGCTGTGGGACAACATCCGGCTTGAACCCGCAGCGGCTGCGGCCGTGGATACGCCGGCCTTCCAGCGACTGCGCTACGTGCGCCAGCTCGGTCATGCGTTTCTCGTCTATCCCGGCGCCACCCACACCCGCTTCGAACACGCGCTGGGCGCCTACCATGTGGCGCGTCGGGCGTTGTCATCGTTGGCC
>JBEPVV010000275.1:0-3356 GCA_041690795.1 Gemmatimonadota bacterium
TGGATCTACGGCGGCACCCGCGTCCTCTTCGACGGCGAATTCACCCGCCACGGTATCACCGTCACCTACGTCGACCCGGATCGTCCGCGCGACTGGCGGAAGGGCGTCCGCAAGAACACCCGCGCGATCTTTGTCGAGGCTGTCACCAATCCGGTGATGCGCGTCGTCAACGTTCCGCTCCTCGCCAAGCTGGCGAGCGAACATGGCATCGCGCTGCTGGTCGATTCGACGTTCGCGTCACCGATCAACTTCCGGCCGATCGAACACGGCGCCGACATCGTCATCACCAGCGCGACCAAGTACATCAACGGCCACAGCGATGTCATCGCCGGCGCCGTCGCCGGTACCGCGTCGATCATCGATGAGGTCACGCGCCTGATGCGCTCGTGGGGCCCTGCCATCGATCCACACGCCGCCTGGCTGACCGAGCGTGGCCTGAAGACGATGGCGTTGCGCGTCGAGCGCTCGAACGCCAACGCGCTTGCCGTCGCCAAGTGGGCGAGCACGCGAGATGAATTCGCCGCGGTGCACTACCCTGGCCTCAGATCCCATCCTGACTATGCCCTCGCGACACGATTGCTTGACGGCTACGGCGGACTGGTAGGGCTCGTCCTCAAGGGTGGGGCGCCGGCGGCGCAGAAGTTCGCCCAACGACTCAAGGTCGTGACCCACGCGCCGTCACTCGCGGGGGTCGAATCGCTCATCTCCGAACCGCGCCTGACGTCGCACAAACCGCTGTCCGCAGAAGAACGGTCCGCCCAGGGCGTTCCCGACGGCTTCCTTCGCCTCTCGTGCGGATGTGAGGATGCCGACGATATCATCAACGACCTGGCGGGCGCGCTCCAGTGATTCGCTTCACCAAGGTCAGCAAGCAGTATCCGACCGGCACCGACACCGCACTTCACGAAGTCACCTTTCACATCGGCCGCGCCGAGTTCGTCTTCCTGACCGGACACTCCGGCGCCGGCAAGACGACCCTGCTCAAGCTGATGTTCGCCGAGGAACGCCCCACGTCGGGTGATGTGCGCGTGTCGGGCTTCGGGATCTCGTCGCTCAAGCCCGACGAAGTCCCGCGCCTGCGCCGCCGTCTGGGCATTGTCTTCCAGGACTTCCGGCTGCTGGAGGACCGCACCGCGTCCGAGAATGTCGCCTTCGCGCTCGAGGTCACCGGCGCCCGCCACGATGTCATCCCGGCCCGCGTCGCCCGGGTGCTCGATCAGGTGGGCCTGGCGATGAAGGCCGACGCGTTTCCGCGGGAACTCTCCGGCGGCGAGCAGCAGCGCGTCGCCATCGCGCGCGCCCTCGTCAATGACCCGCCGGTGCTGCTGGCCGACGAGCCCACTGGCAACCTCGACGAGCGCGCCACGCGCGGCGTCTTCCAGCTCCTCTGCGACATCAACAGCTCGGGCACCGTCGTCGTCATGGCCACTCACGATCTCGACCTCGTCCGCCACGCCAACCGGCGGACGCTGGAGATGCGCGACGGCCGGCTGGTCTTCGATTCGGCCGCGGAAGCCGGGATCCTTTCATGAACCTGATGACGCGCGAAGCGCTGCTGTCGTTCCGCCGCACTCGCACGCTGTCGGCACTCTCCGTCACCACCATTGCCTTCGCACTCTTCGTTACCGGACTCTTTCTCCTGGTCGCGCTCAATCTGCGCAGCGCGATCCGTCAGGTCGCCGAGCGCGTCCAGGTCATCGCCTTCGTCAAGCGCGACACGCCCAGTCTGCAGATTACGGCGGCGATGTCGGACATCGCCATCTTCCCCGAAGTGCTCGACGTGCAGTATGTGTCCGAGGCGGATGCCCTCGCCCGCGCCCAGCGCGAGCTGACCGAGTTCCAGGAGGTCTACAAGGACCTCGAGGTCAACCCGCTGCCGCCGTCGATCGAACTCACGCTCAAGCCGCAGTTTCGCGACGCGAAGCACGCCGCTGCCGTCGCCGAGCGGCTGCACGGTTTCGATTTCATCGATGAGGTGAAGTACGGGCAGGACTGGGTGCAGCGACTCGACTCGCTGCGCGATATCGCCGGGTTGGTGGGCCTGGCTATCGGCTTTGCGTTCGCGCTGGTCTCGATCGTGATCACTGGCGTGACCATCCGCATCACCGTGCTTCAGCGCGCTCGCGAGATCTCGATCATGCGCCTGGTGGGCGCCACCGACTGGTTCATTCGCGGACCCTTTCTGCTCGAAGGCGCAATCAAGGGCTGCCTCGGCGGCATCGTCGCCCTGATCCTCTGCGCCAGCGTCTTCGCCGCGTTTCGCGCCCAGCAGATCGGTCTCGGGATCGGACTCCGCTTCTTCCATCCCGGCGAGTCGATCCTGCTGATCTTCTTCGGCCTTGTCCTCGGCTTCGGAGGCTCGTTGGTCAGCGTTGGCCGGCATCTGAGGAAGGTGTGACGCCGCGTCGCGGGTCCGTCGCCGCCGTAGCGATCGTCCTTGCGCTCACGATCTCCACCGCGCTGGCGGCGCAGCAACCCGACCTCGAGCAATCACGACGACGCCTCGACCAGATTCGCCAGGAACGCCAGGACCTCGAGCATCAGCAATCCCGCCTGCAGGGACAAGTCAGCGACGTCGGAGCGTCGCTCCGCAACATCGAGAAGCAGCGCGAGGCGACCAACCGCCTCGTCAACGCGATCGAGAATGACATCAGTGGCCTTGGCTCGCAGCTCGATCACTCCGCCGCCGAGCTGATCCTCGCCCAGGACAACCTCGCCGACCGCAAGGCCGTGCTGCAGCGCCGCCTCGCCGACATCTATCGCCGTGGGCCGCTCTACACCTTCCAGGTCCTGCTCGCGGCCGAGTCGTTCGGTGACCTGCTCACGCGCTACAAGTATCTGTTCCTCACCTCACGCCAGGATCGCACCCTCGTCGACGACGTGACGCAACTCGAGCACAACGTCCAGAAGGAACGCGACAAGCTCCTCGGCGTGCGCACCGAGCTCGATCAGCGCCGCGAAGAGCGCGAGGCCGAAGTACAGCATTACGAGAAGCTCGCCGAAGACCGGCAGACGCAGCTCGCGCAGCTGCAGCGCACGGCCCAGGTCACCAAACAGAAGCTCAGCGCGATCGAGCGCACCGAAGCGGCCGAAGCCGATGTGCTCGCGTCATTGACGAGAGCGCGTCGCGCCGCGTCTGCCGCCCGCGCGTCGCGCCCCGAAACCGTGAATGCCCCGCCGGCGGCTGGTGGCCTCTCGACCAACGACATTGGCCGCCTCGACTGGCCGGTCGAGGGGCAGGTTGCCTTCAATTTCGGGCCAGACACACTGGCGAGCGGCGGAGTTATTCGCTGGAACGGAATCGGCATCCGCGCGGCCGTCGGCACGCCGGTCAAGGCGGTCGCGTCCGGCAAGGT
>JBEPVV010000276.1:0-3350 GCA_041690795.1 Gemmatimonadota bacterium
GTATTCGGGCGTGCGTATCCTCGTCACCGGTGGCGCGGGCTTCATTGGCTCCCACGTCGCCGACGGCTTTCGCGCCGCGGGCCATGAAGTGGCGGTTGTCGACGACCTGTCGACCGGCAACCGCGCCAACCTGGACCCGGCCATCAAGCTCTACCAACACGACATCCGCGCTGAGTCGCTGGAGACTGTCTTCAAAGAGTTCCGTCCAGAGGTGGTCGATCATCACGCCGCTCAGGCCGGTGCGGATGGTGCCGACCTGCTTGTTGTGCTCGACATCGAGAATGATGATGTCGTCGTGGGCGCCGTTTTTTCCGGCGAACGCGAGCAGCTTGCCATCCGGGCTCCAGCTCGACGACGAGTTGATGAACCGGAAGGTCTCGTAATTGGAACTGAACGTCGACTTGAAGAGCCGGTGCGCGGCCTTGCCGGTCGCGACGTCGGCGAGCCACAAGTCGATGAAGTAGAAGTCCTTCTCCGAGAAATACGCGACCTTGGTGCCGTCCGGCGAGAGCGCGGGGGCCAGGTGCAGCGTGCCCTGGCTGCGCTCCTTGGTCAGCACTGCCTGGGAGATCGCGCTGGCGCGATCGGCGGTGTTGAGTTGCGGCAGGTACTCCTTCACCACGGCGTCACGCCACTGGTCACCCAGCTGGCGATAGTCGAGGCCGATCACCCGGCGGAAGGCACCCTCGAGGGAACCCGAACGCGACGCCGACAAAATGGCGCCGATCGCTTCGTCCCCCCAGCGCTGCCCGACGTACGTCAGCAGCGCCTGACCGAAGCGATATGGAAAGAGGCGCGGGTCGGTTTCCAGTTCGTGGATGGTCGGAACTTTCCCTTCCTGCGCGGCATCGCGCATCCACATCGCCGTATTCGGGTCGACCCCGCCCAGCGACATGTACTCGGCCATGCCCTCGACGAACCACAGCGGCGGATTGACGGCGATGATCGTCTGCACGCCCGCGCCGGCGCGCCCGCCCGACCAGACGTCGTACTGGAATTGGTGCGTCATCTCGTGCTGCAGGACGTGCTGCACGTCGGCATACGAGCCCGTCAGCGGGATCACGATCCGGTGTTTCAGGAAGTCGGTGAATCCGCCGACGCCTTCCGAGACCTCATCGGCAGAGGTGTTGGTCTGCTGGAAATCCGAGAGCGAGGCATAGAGAATGATCGGCTTGCGCTCACGGAACTGGTGGCGCAGCACGGTCGACAGCTCGAGGTACGATCGCTCCGCCATGCGCGCCACATCCAGCGCCGCGTTGCGTTCGATGTCGTAGTAATACAGGTCGAAATGTTCGGTGGCCATCACCTTGAAGTGGAAGCGCGAGTACTGGACCTTGTTCTGTCCGAAGTACTGCCCCTGCACTGTAGCCGGCAACAGCGCCGCCGCAGCCACGCAGAGCCAAGCGAGCCGACGCATCGTGATACCTCGTACCGTGGACGTCAGGGTTGAGAAAGGAGCGTTGGGGCGTCCTGCCAGAGTCGCTCCAGTTGGTAGAACTCGCGGGTGTCCGGGTGAAACACGTGGACAACAAGATCAACGAAATCGAGGAGGACCCAGCGACCGCTTTGCACGCCCTCGACATGGTGGGCCGAGATGCCGGCACTGTCCATCGCCCGCATCACCCCGTCGGCAAGCCCGCGCACATGTGCATCAGACGTGCCGGACGCGATGATGAAGTAATCCGCGGCATCACTGAGCCCTCGCAGGTCGAGCACCTGGAGCCGGAATCCCTTCCGGTCTTCGAGGGCACCGACCGCGGCTTTGACCGATGCCGGCAGGCGTGGAGCGTGACGCTCAGCCAACGCGTTCAGGACCAGATCCACGCTCCCGACAGGCCATCGCCGTTCGATGATTGGAAGATATCGGACCATGCGCCGCAGACTGGTGATTGAACCAGATCCGTACAACGGTGTCCCTCCCCGGGGACACCTTGGCTAATCACCTGCGACCACGTTGACCTTTACTTCGGCTTGGACGTCGTGATGGAGCCGGATGGGAACGGAGTGAAAACCCAGATGCTTGATCGGATGTTCCAGCTCGATGCGGCGCTTGTCGACCGTCACGCCCTGGGCGGCCAGCTGTTGCGCCAGGTCGCCCGACGTGATCGACCCGAAGAGGCGGCCATCTTCGCCGGCCTTGGCGGTGAAGTTGAGCGTCGCCGCCTCGATCCGGCCCGCCAGCGCCTGGGCTTCAGTGCGCTCGCCCGTTGCTTTTGCCTCGCGCGACCGACCCTCGGCCTCGATCCGCTTCTTGTTGCCATCGGTGGCCTCGAACGCCAGCCCGTGCGGCAGGAGGAAGTTGCGGGCGTAGCCCGGCTTGACGCGGACCATCTGGCCGGCCTTGCCGAGGGAGGGCACGTCTTCGCGCAGAATCAGTTCGATCATGTCGGAACTCCTGTGGGCGGCGCCATGCGGCGCCGGAAGTCGAGCCAGGTGTCGGCCACCCCGAGCAGGGTGAAGCCCACCAGCACAAACGCAATCATCGGTAACATTATCAGGATCAGCACGCCGATCACCAGCGGCGACGCGCGGCGGAGCGCTGTGGCCATCACCGCCAGGCCGCGCAGCCAGTAGAGCGACAGCAGCACCAGGAGCAGGTTTTCCGCTGTGACATGCCAGCTTGCCGCCTGCGGCACCAGCAGGAGGGCGATGGCTACCACGAGCGCCCAGACCAGATGGTCGTTGAACCGGAACTCGACGAACGGCTTCGACGGCGTGCCGATCGGTGTCCGGGCAATCCGCTGATACCAGAACCAGGCGAGCCAGCTTCCCATCAGCGCCGCCATCGCGATCAGCGCAGCGTAGAACACCGCCAGGGTACTGAGCATCGCCGAGAGCGCGTGCGCACGGTCGGATCCGGGCGACGCGAGTGCATCGATCGTGGCTGGCGGCGGCGTCAACGGCAGGGTTTCCCACCGGATGCGCGACGCGGCCCACGTGGTGGTCACGAAGTCCTGCTGGAGGTCGACGAAGCGGAGGTGATAGGCGGCGAACCAGGCGACCGTCGCCAGCGCCGCGAGCGTGACGGCAAGCAGCGCCCGAGCGCTGAGCGATCGCATGCCGGCGAGCGTGAGCGCGACGAACGCACCGATGAAGAAGATCGCCGATGCGCGCACCGTTTGTTGTCAGAGCGAATCGGGAAGCTGGAACCAGGCGATGACGGCGCCGACGGAGACGGCGATCCAGAGCCACTCCCGCGTAGTGCCGGGGTGAGAAACCACCAGCAGCAGCGCGAGCGTCCCCAGAAAGAACAGCGGGAAGATCGGCGTCGCGATCAGCAGGAACGCCGCTACCAGCAGGAAGTGCAGCAACGGCGAACGACGCCCGCTGCTCGCGGGCGTCGTCACAGG
>JBEPVV010000277.1:0-3337 GCA_041690795.1 Gemmatimonadota bacterium
GAGCAGCCCTTTCGCGTCGGCAGGCGTCGCGGGCATCACCACCTTGAGGCCGGGGATGTGCGCGTACCAGCTCTCGAACGCCTGACTGTGCTGCGCACCCAGCTGCAGTGCCGCACCGCCAGGTCCGCGCATCACGATGGGACAGCCGATCTGGCCGCCGCTCATATAGCGGATCTTGGCAGCGGCATTCACGATCTGATCGATGGCGAGCAGTGCAAAATTCATCGTCATCATCTCGATGACAGGGCGCAGCCCGACCATTGCCGCACCGACACCGATACCGGCGAAGCCCAGTTCGGCGATTGGGGTATCGATCACACGGCGCGCGCCGAATTCCTCCAGCAGGCCGCGTGACACCTTGTATGCCCCGTTGTACTCGCCCACTTCCTCGCCCATCAGAAACACGTCATCGTCGCGTTGCATCTCTTCGCGGAGCGCGGCGTTCAGCGCATCGCGATAGGTCATGACGGCCATCAGGTCTTCTCCGGCGCGTAGACGTCGGTGTAGAGCTCGGCGGGGTCCGGTTCCGGCGATTCCTCGGCGAACTTGACCGCGTCGGCAACCACGGCGGCAATTTCGTTTTCCAGCGCCTTGACGCCGTCGTCGTCGATCATCTCGAGCTCGCGCATCCGGGTTTCGAGCAGCGTGATCGGGTCGCGCTGGCGCGACGTTTCGAGTTCTTCCTTGCTGCGATAAGTGCCGCTCGCTGCATCCGACATCGAGTGACCGACGTAGCGGAAGGTGCGAATCTCGAGGAGGGTCGGGCCGTCGCCGGCGCGCGCACGGCGCACGGCGTCGTCGGTCGCCTGCTTCACCGCCACCACGTCCTGGCCGTCGACTTCGATCCCGGGCATGTCGTAGCTCGCCGCACGACGATAGAGCTCGGTAATGGCTGCGGCGCGCTTGACCGCCGTGCCCATGCCGTAGCCGTTGTTCTCGATCACGAAGACCGCCGGCAGCTTCCACAGCCCGGCCATGTTGAGCGCTTCGTGGAAGGATCCGATGTTCGCGGCGGCTTCGCCGAAGTAGGTCAGCGAGACGGCCTTCGTCTTCCGGTACTTCGCGGCAAACGCGAAGCCGGCGCCGAGCGGGATCTGCCCGCCGACGATTCCGTGGCCGCCCATGAAGTGCAGCGCGGCGTCGAAGAGGTGCATCGAGCCGCCCTTGCCCTTCGAACATCCCGTCGCCTTGCCGAAGAGTTCGGCCATCACCGCGCGCGGCGTTATCCCGCGCGCCAGCGCCTGTCCGTGCTCGCGGTACGCGCTGACAACGTAGTCCTCAGCTCCCAGCGCGGCGAGCGTGCCGACGGCGACCGCTTCCTGGCCGATGTACAGATGGCAGAAGCCGCCGATCTGGCCGAGGGAGTACGCCTCGCCGGCCTTCTCTTCGAAGCGCCGGATCAGGATCATCGTGCGCAGCCAATCGTGGTACTGATCGGCGAATGGTGCATCGGGTCCGCGGCGCTTCGGGCGCGCCGCCGATTCCGTCACTTGCATGTGCCAGCCCTCATCGGTTCTGTGCCCGGTATCGCTCCGTGCGCACCGGCTTCCCGCGCCTGCTCCCACGCGTGGTAGGACGAACGTGTCAGCGGTGATGACTGCACGTGGGTGAATCCCATCCGCAGGCCGATCTCGCCCAGTTCCGCGAATTCCTCCGGCGTGTAGTAGCGCACTACCGGCAGGTGCCCGTCGGACGGGCGCAGGTACTGGCCCATCGTGACGATGTTGACGTCGCTGCGACGCAGGTCGCGCAGGCAGGTGATCACTTCGTCCCACTCTTCGCCCATGCCGAGGATGATGCCCGACTTGGTAAGTGCGCTGCCATCCATCGCACGGGCATTCGCCAGCAACTGCAGGGCACGATCGTAGCGACCGCCGGGCCGCGCCAGGCGATAGAGACGTTCGGCCGTTTCGAGATTGTGGTTCAGGATGTCGGGCTTGGCTGCCATCACCAGCTGCAGCGCGCGTTCCGACCCCTTGAAGTCGGGAATCAGTACCTCGACCGAGGTCGCCGGCATCCGGCGCCGGATTTCGGTGATGCAGTCAGCGAACGCTTCGGCGCCCCCATTGGGCAGGTCATCGCGATCGACCGACGTGATCACGACGTGCTCGAGGCCCATCTGCGCCACCGCTTCGGCCAGACGCGCAGGTTCCGCTGCGTCGAACTCCCTGGGCGTTCCGTGCGACACGGCGCAGTACGCACAATTGCGGGTGCAGACATCGCCCAGGATCATGAAGGTTGCGGCCTTGTGCTCCCAGCATTCGCCGATGTTGGGGCAGCGAGCTTCCTCGCAGACCGTATGGAGGTCGAGCTCGCGCATCATCCGCTTGAGGTGCAGGTACGACGAACCGCCCGGGGCTTTCACCTTCAGCCACGACGGTTTCCGGACCGGCACGAAGGGAAGGACCGGCGTTGCGGATGGGCCGGGTCCGGCCGCTTCTCTGGTCAGCTGTACAAGCGGTACGGCCACCCGAACTCCTTGTCCTGCAAAGGGTTGACGCAACTGGGCGCGGATCGAGCCAGCCCAACAAGATAGCGCCCCCCGGTCGGAGGGCGCTATGCTGGTCCGGTGGTGCGCGTCGCCGGATATGCGCTACGGAATGGCCGTCACGGTGACGTCGTTGACGACCTTCATCACCATGGACCCGCCGCCGACATTGGCGGTGGCTTCGCCGCTCCCCGACGAAGCGGCCGAGCGCGGCAAGGTGCCCGGCATCCCCGTGACGTGACTGGTGCCGGTGATCTGCATCTCCATCTGCATCATCCCGCCCACACTGGTGGTGCCGTGAACGGTGCCCGTGAGGTCCATGCCGCCGGCCGGATTCGTGGTCGCTGTCCAGGCCGTGATCTGGCTCCCCTTGGCGGTGCCCGAGGCAATGGTCGTGTCGCTGCGGGTGGTGTCGACCCAGGTGTCGCCGGCCTTGGTCATCCGGGTCCCGACCAGCAGCAACTGCACAGCAGGCGCGAGTTGCATCGTCTGCGCGATCGCGGCCGATGGCGTGAGCTGCACCGCCTTGCCGTTGCGAAAGAAGGCGTCGAGTGACGTGCCCTTCGCGCTCTCCAGCAGTTGGGGCGGCAGCATCGCCGTGATGTCGCCCGCATCGAACGTGGTCGAATCGATCAGTACGTGGGCGAGCTGTCCGTCGGCCGAATCCCGGGTCGTCACCGACACGAACGCGGACAGTGTCATGACGATGGTCTGCGCGCCGTCGCCGATGACGACGGTGCTCTTGTTGACGAGATGAAACCGGGCCGGTGGCGCCGCCGGTCGCGGGGTGTGCAGCGCAAGCAGCAACATCAGCATGTCCGGTTACTCCGTGGCAAGTTTGCCGACGAA
>JBEPVV010000278.1:0-3322 GCA_041690795.1 Gemmatimonadota bacterium
GACCCATACTGCGCCCTTCCCCCAGCCACGCGTGTCGAGAAAGGTGTCGCCTGGGTGCGCGAGTCTGAACGTTCCGCGATAGAGCGCCGGCCCCGACGCCGTCGTGTCGCCATGGAGCGTCCACGGTGCCGCCATTGGCAGGGTGAAGATCTCCCACGCCGCCAGCGCGCTCCCGTCGAGCGTGACGGACTTCGTGATGCCTTTTCGCTCGTCCCGGAGCGGCTTCGAGAAATTGACGCGCCCCAGGTTCTCGACGAGGATGTCGAGCCGTGCCCCACCCGTGGGAATGTCGACGCGGAGTGAATCCTGGCTGAGCCGGCGATCGAGCGTGCCAATTTGCACGCCATCCCGGAAGATCAGCGCGTAATCGCGAACGTCGCGGATACGAAGCACCACGCCGCCGTGCGCGACATGGGTGCGGTAGAGGATGTAGCCTGTCGATTGACCGACGTCCTCCATGCTGCGGGGCGTCGCGCTGCGGATCGGGGTACCCAGCACACTCCAGAGACTCGCGACGCGCGCAATCCGGAAGGGGGGCACAACGATTGGCGCTGGAGACGCGGGCACCGCTGGCGCGCTCGAACCGGTATGGCGCGCAATGATGTCGCGAAAGGCGAAATACTTGGGCGTGGGACGACCGGATTCATCGAGGGCCGCGTCGTAGTCGTAGCTCGTCGTCTGGGGCCAGTATCGCCCCCGATCGATGTTGGCGCCGTTCATGAAGCCGAACGTGGTGCCGCCGTGGAACATGTAAAGGTTGACCGAGTACCCTCGCGCCAGCATCGCGTCGAGTTCGGCTGCCTGCTTTGCGCCGTCGCTGTGGGCGTGTCCCTTGCCCCACTGGTCGAACCATCCGGCCCAGTATTCGCCGCTCATTCGCGGCCCGGCTCGGCGAAACCGGATCAGTCGCGCAAATGAGGAATCGGCATCCCCCGTCCCGAAATTGACGACGGCTGGAACTCCCGGAATCGTCCCCGCGGAGAGCTCTTCGTCGCCGTCCGCGGTGTAGAGCAGCACGTCGCGAAATCCCGCGTGCTGCAGCGCCCCGTATTGCCAGCGCAGGTACGCCGGATCGTGATCGAACGAGCCGTACTCGTTTTCCACCTGCATGGCGACGATCGGTCCGCCACGACTGGCCAGCAGCGGCGTCAATTCCTGGCCCAGCCGGTCGAGCCACCGCGCAGCGGGCGCCGTGAACCGCGGGTCAGCGCTACGAAGCACGATCCCCGGCTCGGCGAACAGCCACGACGGATATCCGCCCAGCTCCCATTCAGCACAGACATACGGTCCCGGCCGCACGATGACGTGCAGCCCCTCTTCGCCGGCGATGCGAATGAACTGCGCCACGTCGTTCTGTCCCGAAAAGTCATAGACGCCACGCACCGATTCATGCGCGTTCCAGAACACGTAGGTCGAGATCGTGTTAAGCCCCATCGCGCGCGCCTTCCGCAGCCGGTCGCGCCAGTACTCGCGCGGAATCCGGGTGTAGTGCATCTCGCCGGAAATGACCTGCAGCGGCTTGCCGTCGTAGAGGAAGCGGGCGGAGTCGGCGACCAGGTGGTGCGAAGTCTGCGCCGCAGCCGGACGCACAAACGTGGTGAGTGCCAATGCGATCGCCATTGTGCTGTTCCGGGCGACGTCGCCGAGTCCGCGTCGCAGGGTGCTCATCGGTGCAGAAAGCGGTTGATCGGCGCGGCTGCCCCAGCACCGAGCTCGGTCGGGCTGAGACCCAGAAGCGCCAGCACGGTCGGGCCAACCTGCGACTGGGTTGCCGCCAGATCCACAACGCCCTGTGCCATCACGCCCGCACCGCTGGCCGCGATCCAGATCTGGTCGGCGCCCTCGACATTCCTGCCGTGATCGGTCCAGTCCGTCGGGGTCGCGCCACGCCCGTGATCCGCCGTCAGCACGATGGTCGTATGTCCGCGCAACACCGGGTCGGCCTCGATGGCGTGCCAGAGTTGGGACAGCATCCCATCGGTTGAACGCAGCAGATCGAACAGGCGATCGTACCGCCGGTTGTGCGCCTCGACGTCGGTCTCGCCCAGGCCGACATGAAGAAGGATCGGGTGATAGCGGCTCAGGTAATCGACGGCGAGTGCCGCCGTGATAGCGTCATTGCGCATCTCGACGCCATCCGAATGATGGATCTGCATCTCGACCGATTCGAGGATAGCCATCGATGCCGTTCGCGATTCGGCCGGAAATGGCTCGTTGGCGGCGTTGACGACGACGGCATCCGGGCGATTCGACACCAGCCGCCCCTGCACGCTCCAGGAGACAAATGCCGCTACATCGGTGCGGCGCCTGGCCAGGCGATCACGGTCGACGTCATAGATCGTCCGGTGATCGTAGCGACGGTCGTCGTTGGTGATGACGTCCGCTTCGGGCGCGCCGGTGTAGATCTCCTGGTATCCGGGCGCCGAAAACTTGAGTCCGTTGGTCGAACGGACCGGCGAACCCCCGGGTTCGCCAATGATGATCCCCCGAGCGACCAGGGTATCCCAGAAGAACGGCATCACGTTGCGCCGGCGCGCCAGCGGGCTGCCCCGCCAGTACGCCTTCCGGAACGCGGCCGTGTCGTCGATCCCCGATGCCCGCCGGCTCGCCATGATGGCCGGGTCCGGCCCGTGGAAGAGGTCCTGGGCCCGGAGTCCGTCGATCGTCACCAGCACGACATGTTGTGCCGGTCGCTGGGCCGCGAGCGGCAGGGCGAGAGCGACCAGCGCTGCAGCGGCGAATAACTTCATGATGGCCCCGGAAGAGGATCCGGGAAGATAGCCAGCAGCCCCACCGGAGTGTTGCCGGAGGGGCTGCCTTACCTGCCGTTCAGAGTGGCCTCGCGATCAGTGCGGAGCGCGATTGTAGTCGTCGTCCGTCGGGCGGTGCCGGTAATTGTATCGCCGGTCCTTGTTGTTCCACTGCTCATCGCGCGGCGGGAAGAAGTAGCTGTTGTGTGAACGGTACACGACAACCGCACGGGACGCCGGGACCTTGCGCGGGTAGTAATGCCCGTCGCGGAAGTAGAGCGTTGTGGGCTGCCAGTGACGGTACGAGGTATGCCAGTCGCCGTACGTTTCCTGCGCATACGGGCGGACGACCACTTCACGGCCCCACGCCCGATTCGGGGTGCCGACATGAACGGTCGCGGACACCTGAGCTTCGGAGCGCGCAGGCGCCAAGGCCAGCGCGGCGGCCAGCGGCAGAGCGGCAAGAATTGAAAGACGCATCAGACTCTCCAGTCGTTGAGTGTTGCTGGCACAGGAGACGTCTCACCCTGGATAAAGGACACGCTACCAGCTGGGGTCGCCGGTCAGCGCCC
>JBEPVV010000279.1:0-3317 GCA_041690795.1 Gemmatimonadota bacterium
TGACCGCCGCAGGCCGCGGCAAAAAGCACGATGCAGATGCTGCCAATCCTATGCGGTGGAATCATTATCGAAAGTTGGCTGACCTGTTCGTTTACCGCTAGCTCGACTCGCCGCAGCCCCACGGCGTCGTTGTGTCGCAGAAGCCGCGCCGATTATCACGTGCTGGTACGCCGCCATCGCCTTCGTCCGCCCGTCGACTGCACCTGGATGCTGCCAATGCCGACCCCGGAGTCACCCGCCAGTCATTCGGTCCGCAGCGCGATGACCGGGTCGACGTTAAGCGCCCGACGCGCCGGCACCAGCGAAGCCAGCGCGGCCGCAAGCACAAGCACGACCGACGCAATACCCAGCACTAGGGGATCTCGCGGTGTGGTGTGATAGAGCAGCGACTGGACGACCTTCCCCGCGACGGCGGTGACCGCCACGCCGAGCGCAACGCCGGCCACAACAGTGCGCAACCCATCGAGGAGGATCAGAGAAACAATGTCGTTTGTCTGGGCACCGAGCGCGACGCGAATGCCCAGTTCCCGGGTCCGCTGGCTCAACGAAAAACTCACCGTGGTGTATATGCCGACGATGGCCACAACGAACGCGAGCAACCCGGCGACGACGAAGAGCGTGGCGCCGGCGCGCCACGGCTGCAACTCCCGGTCAAATCGGGTCGCCATCGGACGTGCACTCACGGTAGCCCATCCGGCAAACTCCGGTTGTAGCCGCTGCGCAATTAGCGCGGCGACGCGCCGTGCGGCCGCTGGCTTGGTGCGGACCATCACCGCGCCGGGCGCCCATGCGCCGGTGTCCGCAAGCGGGAGGTAGAACTTGAGCGCCGGTCGCTCGATGATCGCCGACACGTGAACGTTGGCAACGACACCCACCACCGGCCGACAGGGCGCGTTCAACGAATCGATCCGGAGACACTGGGTCAGTGGATCGCGCCCGGGCCAGAACATCTGCGCCATGCGTTCGCTAACAATGATGGCGCGGGCCTCGCCGAGTTTATCCGACTCGGCAAAAGGCCGGCCGCGGATGACGTGCGTGCCTACGGTTTCGAAATAGCCAGGACCGATGTGGTCGGCCGATGGACAGCCATTGGCGCACTGCAGGGTCGTGTCGGCTCCAGGGAGATACCACTTCGTGAAGTAGATCGACCGCATGGGCGCATCCCACGCCATGGCAATGCGGTCGACCCCAGGCAATGCCGCAAGCTCCTGAGCAACGGCCGGCAGCCGCCTCTCGATCTCGGCCCGACGCCCCGCGAAGCCGTTTCGCGGGTTCACGCTCACGGACACAAGCCGGTCGACGTCAAGCCCGAGCGGTTCATGTTCGATCCGTAGGAGCGACCCAACAAACATCCCCGCCGTGGCCAGCAGCACTACCGACAACGCTGTCTGCGTGAGCAGCAGGAGGTGTCGCGCTCGGGCACGGCCTGCGGCTGGGTCACGCGGCGATCCCTTGAGCCATGCCGTGAGCTGCGGGCGGCTCAACTGCCACGCGGGCGCCAAGCCGGCCACCAGTCCAGTCAGAACGGCGATGGCGGCCGCGGCAGCGACGAGGCGCCAGTTCACGGTCGGGTCGACCCAATGCAGGTCAGGAAGGAGAATTGTCCGGAGTATCGCCGCGCCGCGCCAGGCAACGAACAACCCCGCCGCACCACCGACCATGGCGACGATCAGGCTCTCAGCGAGAAGCATCGTAAAGAGTCGCACGCGTGAGACGCCAAGCGCCACCCGGATGCCGATTTCGTGGCGACGATCGATGCCGCGAGCAAGCAACAGATTGGCGATATTGGCGCAGGCAATCAGCAGCACGATCAACGCCACGCCGGCCAGCCGCGTCGCGATCGTCATCGACTGGTTGCCGCGAAAATTATCGTTGCCAGTCATTGGGGAGAGCCGAGCGGTCGCGGCGCGATCCCATGGAATGCCGTCGTGCTGCAAGGCGTTGGATGCGATCTTCGCCGCCCGGGCGTCGGTGAGTTCAGCTGGCAAACGGAGCATCGCCTGGATCCAGAAAGTCTGGGTACCGAGGTACCACGCGGCACCACCAGGCACGGCCATGCTGTTCATCGGTGTCCAAACGTCAGCCCCGTTGATCCCGGCCCCGTGGAACCTCGGTGGCGCGACGCCAATCACCGTATAAGCGACGTCATCCAGCCGGATGATCTGGCCCACAATGTCTGTTCGCCCGTGGTAGGAACTCCGCCAGAGCGCGTCGCCGAGCACCGCCAGTTGCTGAGGCGTTTCCGGACGCAGTTCATCGGCCGAAAAAAAACGGCCGAGCTGCGGTCGCACGCCGAGCAACTCGAAATACCGGCCGAGGACGGATTCGACCTCGACGTCAGCAGCCTCGCCCGCGTCGCCGATCTTGTAGGAATTGGTGGAATATCCGGCAAGCGTCGCCCCGGGCAGCGCGGCTCGGAACGCGGAAAACTGGGGATACGCGAAAACTGCTTGGGTGTTATTGCGCAGCGGTTCACGTGGATCGGGTGGCAATACTTCAACAATGCGGCGAACTGTAGCGGCCTTCGCAATACCCGGCGGAGGGGCGAGAAACAACTCATCGAGCATCGAGAGAATGGCCAGGTTGGCGCCCAGGCCGAAGGACAGCATCAGTACAACCATGACGACGAATCCCGGCGACCGTCGCAGATTGCGCAGCACGTAGCGCAGGTCCTGCCCGACCCACTCCCAGCGCTCGCGCAGCGAACGTCGGCGGGCGATCCGGGTGTCGATGGCGACCAGTCCGGCGCGAACGCCGGCGACGTTGCCGAATTCCTGCACCGCCTTCCGCGCGGCCAACTCGGGCGGGGTCCCGCTGCCGACCAGCTCAGCCGTGCGCTCTTCGAGGTGGAACTGCAGCTCGAGGTCGACATCGTCTTCCGCCGGCCGCCGCCAGATGCGAAAGAGTCGCCGCCAGCTGGAAGGCGAGTCGTTCATGATGCCGAGGGTACCGCGGCGAAGACGCCGCTCACGGCCGCGACGTATTGCTGCCACGACGTCGTCTCGGCGCGGAGGGCGCGCTTTCCGGCCGGAGTGAGCCGGTAGAACTTCGCCCGCTTCCCCTTGTCGGAGATCCCCCACTCCGACGCGACCCAACCCTGCTCCTCCATGCGGTGCAGCGAGGTGTACAGCGCGCCATCCAGAATGGTGAACGCGCCATCAGATCCGCTATGGATGAAGCGCGCGATGGCGTAGCCATGCATCGCCTTCCACGAAAGGGCGCGGAGAACCAGCACGTCGAGCGTGCCCTGCAGCAGATCGAGTTCAGTCGGCATGCCGGACGATACCCTCAACATCTGATTGAATCAAGTGTTGAGG
>JBEPVV010000280.1:0-3316 GCA_041690795.1 Gemmatimonadota bacterium
GAGCAGCCCCGTCTCCTCATAATTGTTGTTGTCGCGCATCGACCACTTCACGCGCGGCAGCGGCGGATCCTGCTTGAACCAGGTGCGCTCCGTTTCCGCGGGCGAGAGCGTCCGCTCCATCGTCTCGGCGGTGCCGCCGTTGCCGAAGGTCTCGTAGAGGCGCGAAATTCCGTTGTGCGTTGCCGCCATGAACATCAGATAACCCGGCGACCACGTGTCGAAGTCGCCGTGCGCGAAGACACCGGGCATGCCGAAGCGCGTCATCTCCTGCACGTTGTTCCAGCCGATCATCTGCCATTCGTTGGTCAGCAGCGGATCGAGCCAGGCGTTGTAGGGGCCGTCGCCGATGGTATTGTCGTAGAGATAGGCCACCGACTCGTGCAGGTCGTGCAGCACCTGCGCGTTCCAGCCGAGATAGGTGTCGAGCACGTTCTGCGAAAGCTTGAGCGTGAGCGCCATCGCGTCGCGGTTGTTGTCGTGCGCGACGTAGTGGCCCCAGTAGAGCACGCCCGGTGACGTGGCATCGGGGTGCTTGACGTGCCAGTTGTAGATGTCGACGGTGCGATCCCGGCCATCGACCTCGACCACCGGCGTGATCAGCGTGATCAAGTGATCGCGGATGTTCTTGATGTACGGACTCTCGTCGACGGCGAGGCGATAGGCGAGTTCCATCAGCGCCGTCGGCGCGCCCGCCTCGGTCGAGTGAATGGTGCCGGTGATGTAGTAGACGGGCGCCGTCGTCGCGGCCAGCCGATCGGCTTCGGCATCATCCATTTTGATGGTGCGCGGATCGGCGAGCTTGGCGAGGTTGGCCTTGTTCTGCTCCATCCTGGCCCAGATCGCCTCCGACGCGACCGCCACCGCGATCATCTCGCGGCCTTCCTCGGTGGTGCCGATGGAGTAGACGCGCACGCGCGGGCTGGCCTTCGCCAGCGCCCGCATGTACTCGTAGACCTCCTTCGAATACGGCAACTTGTTGGGCGACCCGGCGATGTCGCCGAGGATCACCTTGGGAGTCGGCACCGTCCTCGAAGCGGGGAGGTAATCGACCAGCGGCGAAAGGAAGAACTTCTCGGTGGTGTACTCGTGGATCCTGGCCGTGTAGGCCGAATCGACCGGCTGCTTCGGGTCGCGCCCCGGCTTCGCCCACGACGGATCGACCGGCCCTTGCGCCGAAAGGATGGCCGGGGCGAGGCCCACGACGAAGGCAATCGAGAGGCGAAGAGCGGTCGACGAGCGCACCATGCGAGACCTCGGTGGGGGAGCTTGGGCTGGGATGTAAAATAGACATAGGCGAGAGACGAAAGGCCAAAGGCGAGAGAAAAAGCCCCTGACCAGCGTTCCTCTCGCCTCTCGCCCCTCGCCTCTCGCCTCTCGCCTCTCGCCTCTCGCCTCTTACGCTTAGAGTACCCGGCTCGGATCAATTCGCGTCGCGCGCAACGCTGGAATCACGGTTGCCACCAGTCCCGCGATCCCCAGCACCGCGGCCACTCCGAAGAACGTCGCGGGGTCACGCGGTCCCACGCCATAAAGCGATCCGCGCAGTAACGACGTCGCCCATACGGCCAGGACTCCGCCGACAACGATTCCGATCCCGATCGGACGCAATCCCTGCCAGGCCATCAGCTGAAGCACCTGGCGCGTGGTAGCGCCGAGGGCGAGGCGGATCCCGATTTCGTGCGTTCGCAGGGCGACGAAATATCCGACTACGCCGTAGATCCCGATGGCCGCGAGCAGCAGACCGACCAGGCCGAGGCTGGCGAGCAGGATCGTGTTGAACCGCTGCACGGCGACGGAAGCGCGCAACGCGTCGCGCATTGCCGTGATCCGGTAGACCGGCGACGACGGCATGACCGCGTGCACCGCGTCGCGAATTGCGCGTGTCTCTGCCGGTACGTCGGCCGCGTTGCCGCGGACGGCGACGGTCACCGTGTGATCGATCCAGTTCCACGCCTCGGGCGGCGCCTGGTCGAGCGGCAGGTAAAACTCGGGCATCACATTTTCTGCGGGTCCGCCGGAACGGATATCGCCGACGATCCCGACCACCGTCTTGTTCCGCGGATCATCGGGCGATCCCTCGCAGCAGCTGAATCGCTTGCCGATCGGGTTCTGCCCAGGCCAGAGCGCGCGCGCCGAGCTCTCGCTCAGTACGGCGACGCGGGTAGTCGCCGCGACGTCCTGATCGCTCAGCAGTCGCCCGGCCTTGAGCCGCGCGCGAATGGTGTTGAAATACCCAGGCGTCACCAGTCGCAACTGCGCATTCACCAGCTTGGTCCGGTCGAATGCGGTTCCCTCGGGGAGGAGACCGTTCGAGAAGCCGCGCGGACCCATTGGCGCACTTGAGGTAATCCCGGCATTTGCGATGCCCGGACGCCGAGTCAGTTCATCGCCAAGCCGATGCAATATCTGCACGCTCTGCTCGGCCGTTCCGGCTGGCAGGATCGTGCGGGCGGTCAAGACCCCGCTGATCTCGAATCCCGGATCGACCTGCTGCAGGTGCAGGGCACTTCGCAGTAGCAGGCCGGCACCGGTGAGAACCGGCAGCGCCAGGGCCACTTCGGCGACGATCAGCACGGTGCGCACGCGATCTCGCACGGCGCCCTGCGTCGCCCGCCCCGCATCGCGCAGCGTCGTCTGCAAGTCGCGGCGAGAGAGCCGCAGCGCCGGCGCGAGCCCGGACAGGATCGCACTGAGGAGCGCGGCACCGGCGGCGAAGAGCGCCACGGCAATGCTCAGGTGCGCCTGCTCCAGTCGCGGGATGTCGGGCGGAGCATTGCCCACCAGCGCCCTGATGCCGAAGACCGCGAGCGCGATGGCGAGCGCGCCGGCGATCAGCGCCAGGAGCAGGCTCTCGGTCAGCAACTGGCGGACGAGCCGACTCCGTCCCGCGCCGATCGCAGCGCGAATCGCCATCTCACGCGCCCGCGCCGCGCTGCGCGCCAGCTGCAGATTGGCGACGTTGCCGCAGGCAATCAGCAGCACCAGCAGCACGGCGCCCTGCAGCAGGAGCAGTGGTGCGCGGTACGCCGCGGTGATTGACTGCGCGAGGTTGACGACGTGTGCGCCGCCGGCACCATCGTCCTGCGGAAAGCGCTGCGCCTCGATGCGCATCACGCCGCTCATGTCGGCCTGCGCCTGCGCCGTCGTCACACCGGGCTTGAGCAGCGCTACGACGACTTGCGCGGTAAGGTTCTGGTGATCCACACCAACAAGCAGGGTGACATATCCGAGGGCGCGTCCGGCAAGGCGGCAAAGGCCGAACTCGACAAGCTCCGCGAACAAAGCCGCGAGATCGATTCGTGGGACAGTCCGTACT
>JBEPVV010000281.1:0-3314 GCA_041690795.1 Gemmatimonadota bacterium
GACGAAGAAGGTCAAGGAAGGCGGCGCCGGCGCCTCGCAAAAGAAGGCGGCCGAGCCCGAAGAGAGCGCTTTCAAAGAGAAGCGGTCTTATAGCGATATCCGGTTGCTGAGCAAGTTCTTCGGCGGCATGAAGGGCTCGTCGCCCTGAAGGTTCACGACCACGTCGTAGCCGGCGTACTCGGGCATCCGCGAGACTTCCGCAACGCGGTCGGTTCCGCTCTCATGGGTCGACAGCGTCATCACCGTTTCGACCTGCCACTCACTGACGGCGTCGGCAATCCGCTGGGAGTCGGTTGCGAGAACGAGCCGGTCCACGCCCGGTACAGTGCGGGCGCATTCGATGACGCGGGCCACCAAGGGTGCCCCACCGAGAGACTGCAGGGGTTTTGTAGGAAGTCGCGTGGAGCCGACGCGGGCGGGTACCACCAACAGGACGGGCACGACACAAACTATCAGGCGGAGCGCCCGCTGTCAAAATGCGTGCCGGACCCTCCGAAGCAGCGCTAACCTCTTGACAAACAAACGATTACGACGCAGTACCAGCGAGCGTCAGGAAGTTGCCGAGCAGCTCCTTCCCGAATGCCGTTGCGATCGACTCCGGATGGAACTGGACGCCCCAGATCGGCCGGTCCACGTGCCGCAGCGCCATGATTTCGACGCCGGGCCCGTGGACGCGCGACCGGGCGATGATCCGGAGCGCCGCCGGCATCGGATCCGCTGCGACAATCAGGGAGTGGTAGCGCATCACCCGCAAAGGCGACGGGATCCCGGCGAAAAGCGGGTCGCCGTCGTGAAGCACCTCGGCCGACTTGCCGTGCATCTGCTGGGCGGCGCGAAGTACCCGCCCACCAAAGGCCTCACCGATCGCCTGGTGCCCAAGGCATACGCCGAGCACCGGAATGCCTTCGGCAGCAGCGCGGCGGATCAGCGGGATGGAAATGCCGGCGTCTCGGGGCGAGCCCGGCCCCGGTGACACCACGATCGCCGATGGTTTACGCGCGATGGCCGCATCGACCGTGATCTGGTCGTTACGCACGACTTCGGGCTCGGCGCCGAGCTCTCCCAGGTACTGGACCAGGTTGAAGGTGAAGGAATCGTAGTTGTCGAGCACCAGCAGCATTCGGCCTACCCTCTCGGGTGAAACTTGTGGTGCACGGTCCGCAGGTAATCCCGATCGACGTGCGTGTAGATCTGCGTCGTCGAAAGATCGGCGTGCCCGAGCATTTCCTGTACTGCGCGCAAGTCGGCGCCCCCCTCGAGCAAGTGGGTGGCAAACGAATGACGGAGCGTATGGGGCGTGACCCGCTTGGTGATGCCTGCCTGTCGCGACCGCTTCTTCACGATACCCCATGCGCCAACGCGAGAGAGTGGCTCCCCGCGGGCATTGAGCAGAACCTTTCCCTTCGAGTTGCCGTGGTCGAGCAGCGGACGAATGGTGTGCAGGTAGACTGACAGCGCCGACATCACCGACCGCCCGATCGGCACCAGCCGCTCCTTCTTTCCCTTGCCAAACGCGCGGACCAGCCCGTCCGTGAGCAGCAGGTCAACCAGATTGAGGGCGCACAACTCGGAGACACGGAGCCCGGCACCGTAGGCAAGTTCCAGCAACGCGCGATCGCGCCAGGCGAGCGATTCCTCCACGCGCGGGGCTTCCAGAAGGCGCTCCATTTCCTCCACGGACAGCACCTCGGGAAGCGTGCGCCACCGCTTCGGCGTTTCGAGCCGGTCGCTCGGATCGCGCGTGACCAGCCCCTCGGCCGCCAGGAACGCAAACCAGGTGCGCACGGCCGAGATGTTGCGGCGGATCGTCGCGCCGCTCAGCCCCAGATCCTTCAACAGGAAAATGAACTCGCGCAGCAGCGGCGTGGTGATTCCAGCTGGTGCCTGAACCCCTTTGGACGCGGCAAATTCGGCCAGGCGAACAAGGTCGCGCTGATAGGCGAGCAGCGTGTTGTCACTGTGACCGGCTTCGAGCGAGAGATGGTCGCGGAACGTGGGAAGGTGAAACGCGCGCGCGAGCTCGTCGGAATTCACTGCGGTGGCAGGCCCTCGGTCACCGGTTCCTCTGCAAGTCCCGCGACGAGGGTGGCGACCGCGAAGACCGCGATGCCCTCGCCGCGCCCGATCCATCCCATGCCTTCGTTCGACTTCGCCTTGACCGAAACGGCGGTCGCGTCGACGCCGAGCGCGGCAGCAAGACGCGCCTGCATCTCCAGCACATGCGGCGCGAGTGTTGGCGCTTCGGCAACGACGGTCACGTCGGTCTGATTGAGCGTCCAGCCGGCGTCCTGCACGCGGGCGTGCACGGTCGCAAGCAGCATCAGCGAATCGGCGCCACGGAAGGCCGGATCGGTGTCCGGAAACAGCCGACCGATGTCGCCAAGGCCGATGGCGCCGAGCATGGCATCGGCGATCGCGTGGGCGACGGCGTCCGCATCAGAATGCCCGGTCAGTCCCTGGGGGTGCGGAATCGTCACGCCACCGAGGATGAGCGGCCGTCCATCGACGAATCGATGCGAGTCGTAGCCGATGCCCGTGCGACTCATGCGACCGCCGCGAGGTCTTCGACCATCGAATAATCCTGGCGGCGGCGCCGCGGAGTGTAGCCCGCGTCACGAATGGCGCGCTCCATCTCGCCAATGGTGGCGCGATGTGTCGTCCCCGCAGCGGAGACGACGTTCTCTTCCATCATCAGCGAGCCGAAGTCGTTGGCGCCGAAACGCAGCGCGACCTGCCCCACCTTGAGCCCCATCGTGACCCAGCTCGACTGCAGATTGGGGACGTTGTCGCAAATGATGCGCGCCATGGCGAGGGTGCGGAGGTAGGTGACCGAATCGGTCTTGACTCGATCACTCATGCCAGTCCCTTCGGGCTGCAGCGGCCAGCAGATGAACGCCGTGAATCCACCGGTGCGGGCCTGCAGCTCGCGCACCCGGAAGAGATGCTCGATCCGGTCGGCGTGACTCTCGCCCAGCCCGTACATCATCGTGACCGACGTCTTCATCCCTTGACGATGCGCTTCTTCCTGTACGCCCAGCCACTCTTCGGTCTGCGCCTTTTTCTTCGCCACGCGCTCCCGCACCGAGTCCACCAGAATCTCGCCGCCACCGCCGGGGACCGAGTCGAGGCCCGCCTCGTGCAGCTGACGGACGACGTCGGACACGGGCATCGTGAACCGCTCCGAAAAGAAGACGATCTCCGACGGCGAAAAGCCGTGGATGTGAATCGGATGGTGCCGCTTGATGTACCGCATCAGTTCGAGATACCAATCGAACGGGATGTACGGGTTGTGCCCGCCCTGCAGCAGGATCTGC
>JBEPVV010000282.1:0-3266 GCA_041690795.1 Gemmatimonadota bacterium
CCCGCGGCTGGAAGGCACCGAGCGCGCGGCGAACGGCGTCGGCAGCGAGTTCGACCTGGCTCACAGCAGGATCCCCGCGATCGCCGCCGACAGGAAGTTCGCGAGCGTGCCGGCCAGCATGGCGCGGAAGCCAAGGCGCGCGAGATCGCCCTTGCGATTGGGGGCCAGCGCGCCGATGCCACCGATCTGGATCCCGACTGAGGAGAAGTTGGCGAAGCCTGCCAGCGCGAAGGAAGCGATCGTGAACGAGCGGGGGTCGAGCGCGCCCTTCATCGGGCCGAGTTGAGAAAAGGCGATGAACTCGTTCAGCACGGCGCGCGTCCCGAGCAGCCCGCCAACGGCACCGCTGTCCTTCCACGACACGCCGAGCACCCAGGCAACGGGTCGGCCGATCCACGACAGCACCGTCTGCAGATCGCCGGGGAACCACGCAATGTTGCCATGCACCCACGCCATCCCGCCATTGACCAGCGCGATCAGCGCGATGAACGACACCAGCATCGCGATCACGTTGAGCATGAGGTGGAGCCCTTCGCTGGTGCCGCGCGCCGCCGCATCGACGACGTTCACGTCGGTCTGCGGAATGTCGATCCTGAGGTTGCCGCTCGTCTCAGGCACTTCGGTTTCCGGTTCGAACAGCTTCGCCATCATGATGGTGCCGGGGGCCGTCATGATCACCGCGCTGAGCAGGTGGCGGGCCTCGATGCCGAAGGCGATGTACGCCGCCATGATCGAGCCGGAGACGTGCGCCATCCCGGCGGTCATGACCGTCATGAGTTCCGATTGCGTCATGCGCGGCAGAAATGGCCGGATGGTGAGCGGGGCCTCGGTCTGCCCCATGAAGATCGACGCGCCGACGTTGAGGCTTTCGGCGCCGCTTGCGCCCAGCAGCTTCGTCATCACCACCGCGCACGCGCGCACCACCACCTGCATCACGCCGAGGTAGTAGAGGATCGCGAACATCGCCGAGATGAAGATGATCGACGGCAGGATCTGGAAGGCGAAAATGACGCCCAGCGAGGAGTTGGGTTTGCCGAGTTCGCCGAAGACAAAGGACGATCCGGCATATGAGTAGTGCAGGATCGCGGTGATCGCGTCGCCGAGATGCCGGAACAGTTCGGTCCCGAACGGTACTCGCAGCACAAAGATGCCGAAGAGCAGCTGCAGTCCGAGTCCCCATCCGACGATCCGCCAGCGAATGGATTTCCGGTTGTGCGACAGTGCGTAGCCGAGGGCGATGATGAGCGCGATGCCCAGGACACCGGTGAGGCGCGCCGCCAGCGGCACGTGCGTCGCAGCCGGGGCCGTGATGGGCGCAGGCGTGGTTGGCGCCGCCTGCGCGATCAACGATGAAAACCCGCGACCAGTCGCGCCCGGAAGCAGCCACGCTGCCGACACGGCAACCGTGGTTCCGACGAAGGCGATGGCGAATTGGCGAACGGGCGTCAGCTTCATCGAGGCAACTCCGCTGCGGTGAGGTCGCGCCTCAGGCGAGGCTGGCGAGGTCGGAAAGGGCAGCCGCAACCAGCGCGGTGCGTTCCGGCCACGGGAGAAACGCGTGTTCGAAGCCCATCAATGCGATCGATTCCAGTTCCGCGCGGGTAAAGCCAAGCGCTTCGTGCGCGATCAGGTATTCGTCGGTAAGCACGACGCCACCCATCAGCCACGAGTCGGTACAGAGCGCGAGCGCGAGGCCTTCGTCATAATAACGTCGAACCGGATGCTCGGCGGTGGTGGCGACCACACGCGTCTGCACGTTGCTGGTGATGTTGATCTCGAGGCAGATCCGGCGATCGCGCACGTAACGCAGCAGGTCGGGGTTTTCGTAGAGGCGCGTACCGTGGCCGATGCGCAGTGCGTGACAGGAGTGCACCGCCTCGAAGATCGATTCCCATCCCGCCGCTTCACCGGCGTGCACGGTAACGGCGAGCCCACCGCGCGCGGCCAGCGAGAACGCCTCCTGGTGGAGCTGCGGCGGGAAGCCCGCTTCCGGCCCGGCGATGTCGAACGCCACCACGCCATGATCGCGCATGCGGATCGAATGCTCGGCAACCTCCAGTGAGTGCTGCGGGTCGAGCTGGCGCAAGGCGCAATTGATGATCCGTGGCACCACGCCGAACTCGCGTTGGCCTCGCTGCAGCCCCCGCCATTCGGCTGCGATGGCGTCGTCCATCGACAGGCCATTGCGCGTGCTCAGCCACGGGCAGTATCGCACCTCGATGTAGCGCAGCCCGTCGGCGGCGGCATCAGCCAGCATTTCAAATGCAACCCGCTCGATGGCTTCGGGCGTCTGGAGCAGCGCGATCGTGTATTCGAAGCGGGCGAGATAGTCCTCGAGATTCCGGGCGTCGGTGACGAGCATCCAGCGCGCAAGCGCCGCTGCATCCTCGGTGGGCAGGGCAACGTTGGCGGCGCGCGCGAGGTCGATCATCGTGGCTGGACGCAGCGACCCGTCGAGGTGCACATGCAGCTCGGCCTTGGGCATGCGCCGGAGGAAGTCACGCATCGGCAGCCTCCTCAACGGTGCCGCTTCGTGCCGACCGGAAGACGCGCACGATCGACCCGGCCGAAAGCACCGCCGCCCCGTCGATGGCGATGCCGCGGCCGTCCGTTGCCCGCGCCTGGCCGGCGGCAAGCGCCGGGGCCAGGGCGGCATCCTTGAGTACCAGCAGATCGTGCAGCGTGGCGCCCTGGGGAACCTGAAATGGCTGGCCATTGAGAAAGACCGGGATGGTATCGGATATCATTCAGGTAAATATCCCGTCACAAGTGGGTTTCGAGCAACGTCCGACCGCTTGCGGGCCGCGCAGGACGGGGTATTCGTTGGGTCGGGCAGGACCCGGAGATTCATGACACATCGCGTGCTCGTGGTAGACGACGAACCGGACATCACGGCACTGGTCGCCTATCACCTGGCCAAGGCGGGCTATCGCGTCTCCACGGCGGCCAACGGGCGCGATGCGGTCCGTGCCGCGCGCGAGGAACGACCCGACGTGGTGGTCCTCGACCTCATGCTTCCCGGGTTGCCCGGCTTCGACGTGCTGACAGAGCTGCGCGCGCACCCCGAAACGCGAGACATCGGCGTCATCCTCCTGACCGCCAAGCGCGACGAGCCCGACCGGATCCGCGGCCTCAGTCTCGGTGCTGACGACTATCTCACCAAGCCATTTTCCCCGGCCGAGCTGGTGCTGCGTGTGCAGGCGATTCTTCGCCGGTTGACGTCGCCGGCCGTGGCGTCGGGATCGACGTTGGCGCTGGGCGACCTC
>JBEPVV010000283.1:0-3262 GCA_041690795.1 Gemmatimonadota bacterium
GTCATCACCTTCCCCGATTCGACCCGGATGCAGATTCTCGAAGACGCCGACAACGACGGCAATCCGGGCGCCGGCGAACGGGTGCGGACGGTTCCGATCGAGAACTTCTTTTCGTTCGGCAAGGGCGGTGCGCCTGACGTGCCCACGCCGGAAGACCCCACTGCATTGACGACGTTGACGTTTCACCGCGACGGATCGGCGAGCCGCAGCGGGACGCTCTATCTCCACGGGCCGGGCGATGATCCGACCTGCAAGCATTGTCGCGCCATTTCGATCACACGGGCCACAGGACGGGTGACATGGTACTCGTACGCCTCGGGCGCCTGGAAGCGCGCCAACTGATGACATCGCGCCGCGGATTCTCGCTGATCGAGATCATGGTCGCCGTCGTCATTCTCGGCGTGCTCGCGATGGGCGTCGCGCGTTTCTCCGGCAAGTTCGCCAAGGCGATGACCAACTCGTCGGTGCGCGTGGTCGCGGCCGGCGTGGCATCGGACCGGATGCAGCTGATCCGCGCCGATCCCCGTTATGTCAGCCTGCTGCCGCTGTACAACGTCGTGGGCGGCGGCTCCGACACCACCGGCTTCCCCGACTATCCGCGCATGCGCCGCATTACCAACATGCTGCGCGATCGCACCGGAACACCGGCGCGCGATCGTACCACCGTCACCGTGCGCGTGATCGACCCCAGCATGCCGGACACCGTGTCCGTCACCTCTGTCATCGCGAGTCCCTGATGCGCAAGTCAGTCCTGCATCGCCGAGCCGGCTTCACCCTGGTCGAGCTGCTCATCGGCATGGTCATGACCGTCGCCGTAATGGGAGCGGCCTTCTCGCTCTTCCGCTCGCAGAGCCGCTTCTTCGGGTCGAGCGAGCAGCGCTACGACATGATGCAGAACGCGCGCGGCGCGCTTGAAGACGCGCAGCGCGTGATTCGCACCATGGGTGCGGGCGTCATTGCCGACCAGCCGATGCTCGTCTACGGTGACAACAACACGCTGGCGTTCAATACCGATTTTGCCGAACGCGACACGGTCGACACGCGCTGGGCCGCGTACTTCACGGTCGAGACGCCGGCCAACGAAGCGATCTCGTGGGACGTCGCCGCCGCGGCCGTCCTTCCGGGCACCTCGTACACCTATCCGACCGCGAACTATCTGCTGGGCGGCTCTGGTACGCCGTCGCCGGCCGAGACGTACATCTTCTACTTCTCGCCCGATTCATCGACCACGCGCACCGACGACTACATCCTCTGGCAGCGGGTCAACGCCGGAATTCCAGCCGTTGTCGCACGCAACATCCTGGCCCATCCGAGCGGACGGCCGTTCTTCGAATACCTGCAGCAGCGCAAGATCGCTGGCGTTGATACCCTGATGATCGAGCCCGCGGGCGGCTTGCCGCTCGAGCGCCGCATCCTGGTGGCAGGCCTCAGCACGTCGGACAGTGCCGACTACGTCCGCCCCGATTCGGTGCGAGCCGTCCGCCTCAACATGCGCTTCACCAACGGCCTGACCGGCACGGATGAACACTTCCGCGACGTGCAGACGATGGTGCAGTTGCCGAACAACGGCATCCTGCTCCCCTCGGTCTGCGGCCGCCTGCCGCTCGCGCCGACGACACTCACAGTAGTCGACACCGTGCCGGGCAGCGGCCGCCTCTGGATCACCTGGAATCGGTCGGTCGACCAGGACGGCGCCGAGCAGGATGTGCTCCAGTACATCCTGTACCGCAAGCTGCAGGCTGCGACGCAGTGGACCGATCCACTGATCGTGGTTCGTCGCGTCCCCGGCCAGACGACATACACCGAGCAGATCAGCGGCAACACTCCCGGCGTCGCCTACACCTTTGGCGTGACCGCCCAGGATTGCACGCCTTCCGAGTCGACGTCCCGCACCATCAACGTGACACCCAGCCCGTGAACATCGAGAGGCCCATGCGACATCCGACACTGAACCGGCGCGGCGCGGCGTTGTTCATGACGCTGCTGATCTCCATTGCGATTGCTGGCATCGCGATGGGAGGCATTCTCCTGGCATCCGGCGCACAGCTCTCCACGCGCTACAACGCCAAGGAAGCGCTGCTGCAATCGTCCGCTGACGGCGGGCTCGAGATCATTCGCGATTCGGTCAATCGCGGTGTCTTCGATTCGCTGCTGCCGGCGGCCGGTTACACGACACTCGCCAACCGCGTCACGGTGCTCGACGCCATGGGTGCCGCCGAACCGCGGATCAACCTCTCGCTTTACGTCGGGCGCACCGGTGGACGTACCGGTGGAGCGGCGACCGCGGGCCAGTACGGCAGCAATTTCGCCAGCGCGCTCTCGGTCATCAGTGATGCCCGTGGTGCCGTGGCAGCACGACGCCTGCTGCTGACGCAGGAATCGTGGGCCAAGTTCGCAGTAGCAATCAACAACTGGAGCAATGGCGGCGTCGTCTACGGCTGCGGTGAGTCAGTCAACGGCCCGTTCTTCTCCAACACCACGCTCGGAATCGAGACCGGCTGCGGCAGCGGATCTGGTACCTACTTCGCCAGTTCGGTCAGCGTGGTCGGCTCGATCAATGGCGTCGGATCAGGTCGCTTCACGCAGGGCTACAAGACCGGCGTGACGCCGGTGCCGTGGCCGACGCCGGCACGCATCAACCTGATGCAGCAGTACGCGGCAGACGGTGACGCCACCAATGGTGACTACGACATCGCCGCCGACTCGGCCAGTCCGACCATGCCACGCGTGCGGATCGAGTTCGTCACGATCGACGTCAATGGCAACGGCATCATCGATCCCGACGAAGGCTTCATGCGGGTGTGGGTCGCCAACTATTCCGGCTCCAACACCTTCGACACCACCGCGGCCTACGCTACCGGCCGCCGCTGGCCGTGGACTGACGGTAACACCACGACGCCGAGCCGGGTGGCGTTGACGCTCACGTCGACCGACCCGAACACCTACTCGCGCAACTGCGGCAGCAAGATGGCGTTCGTTCCCGGCGTCGATACGGTGGAGTTTCACACCGCAGACAGCATCTACATGGTGACGCCTGGGACCGCAACGGCCAAGCGCACCCAGGTGCAGATCGCGCTCCGCGACGCGAGCACGCGCCGCTGCTACCTGGGCGGCGATCCCCATCTCTTCCCGTGGGCCACCGGCGACACACTGACTCCCGATTCGATGATGACCAAGGTGCTCGGCTGGTGGAAGAAGCGCCGCGCGGGCCCGTGGGGTTCGCTCGCGACGGTTCGTTCCGGCGACCAGAACTACCTGATCC
>JBEPVV010000284.1:0-3240 GCA_041690795.1 Gemmatimonadota bacterium
AGCGGGGCGGGACCGGATTGCGCAGTCGATCCCCGTCCGGCGCATCGCGAGCGCGGACGATATTGCCGGCCCGATTCTTTTTCTCCTGTCCGATCTGGCGCGCCATATCACCGGCGAGATTCTCAACGTCAACGGCGGCAGCGTCCTCTGCGGGTGACCGGTCGCGAAAGCGTCGCCCCGCCATTCCCTCCCGACCTGCCGGTGCCGCTGCGGGTGATCGCGATCCTGGAGTGCCTCGAAGCCGCAGGCTTCGAAACCTGGTGCGTTGGCGGAGCGATCCGCGATCTGCTCCTTCACGGTGAGCAGCAGGATGTGGATCTGGCGACGGCGGCAACACCGGCGGAGGTGCAGCGACTGTTTCCCCGCACGGCGCCGGTCGGCATCGACCACGGTACCGTAGGCGTGATCGACGACATGCGCGTGATGCACGAGGTCACGACCTTCCGTCGCGACGTCCGCACTGACGGGCGCCGGGCGATCGTCGAATTCGGCGTATCCCTCGAGGACGACCTCGCCCGCCGCGATTTCACCATCAATGCCATTGCCTACCATCCACTCCGTAGCGAGTGGCGCGACCCCTTTGACGGTCGGCTCGATCTGCACGCGCGGATCATTCGGGCCGTGGGCGACCCCGCGGCGCGCCTGACCGAGGACCGGCTACGCATCCTGCGGGCATTGCGGTTTGCCGCGCGGCTCGACTTTTCGATCGAGCCAGAGACGTGGCGTGCGGTCATCGCGCAGGCGCCCGACACTGCGCATCTCTCGGCCGAGCGGGTGCGAGACGAGTGGATCAAGGGCATCGCTACCGCTCGCGACGTGTCGACGCTGGTCCGGTTGTGGCATGAGAGTGGGGTTGCCGCAACGTGGCTCCCCGAATGCGTGGCATGCGCTGTTCCCGATGCGCTGCGGGACCCCGTCCTGATTACCGCCGTGTGCTGCCGCTTGTCGGCGCCGGTGTGGCGGCGGTTCAAGGGATCAACGGCCGAAATCCGTCGGGCCGAGGCCCTGGATCGCGGACCCGCCGCGCCGGCGTCCGCCGATGCACGCGAGGTGCGACGCTGGATGGCCATCGTCGGCGCTGCCGCCGATGATCTCGCGGCCGTGGCCCGCTGGCGCAGTGCGGATGACGATGACTGGACGGCGGTGATGTCGGCGATCCGGTCGCGCGGCGAAGCGACCGAGCGATCGGCGCTGGCCGTCACCGGAGCTGACCTGACTGCGATCGGGATTGCGCCGGGACCGGCGATGGGACGCACCTTCGAACGCCTCCTTGCAGCGGTTGTCGATCGACCCGAGCCGAACTCCCGCGACCAGCTGATTGCGCTCGCGAGGGATCCAGCGTGACCGACGCGCTGGGACTCTTTACCCCTCCCGAACCGCTCGCAGCGCGGATGCGTCCGCGCACCCTCGACGAATTCGTGGGCCAGCACACGCTGCTCGCCGCGGGACGGCCGCTCGGCGACGCGATCCGCCGCGGCGACGTCGGGAGCATCATCCTCTGGGGACCGCCAGGTACCGGCAAGACCACCCTGGCGCAGTTGATTGCTCAGTACACCGATCGCCAGTTTGTCGGCTTCAGCGCGGTGACGGAGGGCGTTGCGCGGGTGCGCGAGATCTTGAAGGAAGCCGAAGAACGACGGCGACTGGGCCGCTCGACGATTTTGTTCTGCGACGAAATCCACCGATTCAATCGCGGCCAGCAGGATGCATTTCTCGGCGCGGTCGAACGGGGGATCGTGACCCTTATCGGCGCCACGACGGAGAATCCCTCGTTCGAGCTGAATGGTGCGCTGCTCTCACGGTGCAGGGTCTGGGTGCTCGAGTCGCTGCGTCCGGCCGAGCTTCGGCTGGTCGTCGACCGCGCCATCGCCGATCGGGATCGCGGCCTGGGCGCCATGGATCTCGACGTGCCCGACGACGCGCGTGATGCGCTCGCCGAGCTGGCCGATGGCGATGCACGCCGCGCGCTCTCGGTGCTCGAAGCCGCAGCGCGGCACGTCGGCGTCAGCGGGGTGATCGATCGGCAGGTCATTGTCGACACGCTGGCGCGCCGTGTGCCCATTTTCGACAAGGACCGCGAGCAGCACTACGACCTCGTCTCCGCACTGCACAAGTCGGTGCGTGGCAGTGACCCGCAGGCGACGCTCTACTGGCTGGCGCGGATTCTTGCGGGTGGTGAAGACGGAATGTTCGTCGCACGACGATTGGTGCGCATGGCCAGCGAAGATATCGGGCTTGCCGATCCGCAGGCGCTGAGCGTGAGCATCGCCGCGCGCGACGCCTGGCATTTTCTGGGAGCGCCGGAAGGTGAGCTCGCGCTGGCGCAAGCCGCGGTCTACCTCGCGACGGCACCGAAGTCGAACCGGGTGTACGTCGCGTGGTCCGCGGCGCGTGACCTCGCCGAGCGCACGCCATCGGCGCCAGTGCCGCTGCACATCCGCAACGCACCGACCGCGCTGATGAAGGACCTTGGCTACGGAGCCGGATACCGCTACGCGCACGATTCGCCGGCCGGGTACATCCCGCAGCAGTATCTGCCGGACAGCGTCGACACGCAGCCATTTTATGAACCGAGTGGATTCGGCTTCGAGAAGCGTATCGCCGAGCGGCTCAAGTGGTGGAGCGAACACGATGTCGCCTGAGGAGCATACGCGATGTGCGGCATAGCCGGCTTCTGGCGTGCTGCGGGTCTGCGCGGCGACGTCGGCGCAATTCTGCAAGCGATGACGGGCGCAATCGCGCATCGGGGGCCCGATGGCGATGGGCAGTGGCTCGATGCCGCGGCCGGTATCGCGCTCGGCCATCGACGCCTCGCCATTCTCGATCTCTCCGAGGCGGGTGCCCAACCGATGGTGTCGGCGAGCGGTCGGTACGTCGCCACGTTCAATGGCGAGATATACAACTGGCGCGACCTTCGCGCGGAAGAAGAGCGGTTCGGCGCGCAATGGCGCGGACACTCCGACACCGAAGTTCTGCTCACGATGTGCGACCGGCTCGGCATCGCGGCTACGGTTGCGCGGTGCGCTGGCATGTTCGCCATCGCGATCTGGGACCGCCGGGATCGGACGCTTGCGCTCGCGCGCGATCGGGTCGGCGAGAAGCCGCTCTACTACGGCTATGCGGCCGGTACCATGGTGTTCGGTTCGGAGTTGAAGGCGCTGCGATCGCACCCTGAGTGGTCGGGCACGATCGACCGCAACGCCCTGGCACTCTACCTCCGTCACAACTACGTCCCCGGGC
>JBEPVV010000285.1:0-3234 GCA_041690795.1 Gemmatimonadota bacterium
GCCCCCAACCCAAACATCCCCCGCCACCCCCCCGCCCCCCGGGGGCCCCCCCCGGGGGCGCGCCGACGCCCACGTCGTTGCCATAACCGGCATGGCAGTACGCGATTGCGGGTTTCTGGGCGATGCGGCGCTGCGCGCGTGGTGCCGGAAAGCCCCGGGGCGCGAAACCTGCCCCCGGGAGGTGGCCCATGCCCCGCCCCCGCACGATCTGAAGTCCCGATGACCAGCGATCCTTTTCCGCCGGTCGAGTTCTCCCGTGACGAGGAGCGCCAGACGTCGCGCGCCGTACGCGCGTCCAACCGCCCGGCGCTGATTCGCGACATCGTCATCGTGCTGCTGGTGTCGACGGCGATCTACCTCCTCGCCCGCCGCCTCAGCATGCTGGAAGCCTTCGTCAGTTCCCGGCACGACAATCAGCTCGACGAAATCGTGGTGGGGCTGGCGCTGCTGCCACTCGCGCTCGGTGTGGTTGTCGGGCTGCGCTGGCGGAAGAGCCAGTCGGCGCTGGTGCAGAGCCTTCACTCGGAGCGATCGCTGCAGGGGTCGGCGCACCGATACCGCGAGCTCTTCGATAGCTGTACGTCGGGGATCTCACGCTGGACCCTCGACGGCAAGCTGGTGATCGCCAACCCGGCGTTCGTCAACATGATCGGCGCGGCGTCGTTCTCTTCGGAACTGCGCCTGGCCGAACTGGTCGAGTCCGGGCTGCTCGCTGACCTCCTTCGGCAGGTTGGTGATAGCAAGCGCATCGGCCCGGCCGAGATGCAATGGCACGTAGGCAATCGGACGATCGACGTGCGGCTCACTGCCTCCCGCGCGCGGGAGGTGGAGGAAGGCGTCTTCGATCTCCTGACCCAGGACATCACCAGCGAACGCAGCCTCGAGACCCAGTTGCGGCATGCGCAGAAAATGGATGCGATCGGTCGGTTGGCCGGCGGGATCGCGCATGACTTCAACAACCTGCTCACCGTCATCCTCAACGAAGCCGAACTTGCCAAGGACGAGATACCCGCCGCGGCGCCGGCGCAGGCCGCGCTCGACGGCGTCATCCGTGCCGGGGAGCGCGCCACCGCCCTGACGCGTCAGTTGCTGACGTTTTCACGTCGCGACGTCGTCACGCCGACGACCTTCGCCATGGGCGATGTGGTGAACGACATGGCGCGCATGCTGCGTCGGCTCATCGGCGGGGATGTGGAGCTCGGCATCCGAATTCATCCCGATGCCGCTCTTGTACGCGCCGACCGCTCGCAGATCGAGCAAGTACTCCTCAACCTGGTGGTCAACGCGCGGGATGCGATGCCGCAAGGAGGAAGCCTCGTGGTTGAAGCGGGTCTGCGCACGCTGGATGCAGCCTACGCCTCGCAGCATGTCGGCGTGATTCCCGGAGAATACGCGATGGTCTCGGTCAGCGACAGCGGCATGGGCATGACGCCGGAAGTACAGGAACGCCTCTTCGAACCGTTCTTCACTACCAAGACGCTGGGCCAGGGCACCGGGCTCGGACTGGCGACGTCGTTCGGCATCGTCAAGCAGGCGGGAGGGCACATCGGCGTCTACAGCGAGCCGGGAAAGGGAACGACGATGCGCGTCTACCTGCCTTGCACTCTCGACCGCGAGACCATCGTCGCGCCGCTGATGCCGGCGCTGCGCACCGCGACCCGCGATGCGTCGATCCTCGTCGTCGAGGATGAGCTCGGTGTGCGCCAGGTGATCACCCGGGTGCTGCTCCGTCAGGGCTACCGCGTGCTCGAGGCCTCAAACGGGATGGAGGCGCTCCGGGTGATGGGCGAGCTGGCGGAGCCGGTCGACCTGGTGATTTCCGATATGGTGATGCCGGACCTGAGCGGCCGCGATCTCGCCGACCGGATCACCCGGGAATACCCTGGGGTCAAGCTGCTCTTCATGTCGGGATACACCGACGACATCCTGCTCAAGCACCAGCTGCTGGAGAGCAATGTGCCGTTCCTCCAGAAGCCATTCACGGTCAAGGACTTTTCCGGCGCAGTACACGGAGTACTCAACGATGAATCGGGGTCCGCGTTTACCGCGCGTGCCGCGTGCCGGACCTAGGGAGTAGCAAATGACCGGCACGTACGATTTCCATCTGGTGATCCTGTCGATTCTCATTGCCATCGGCGCCTCGCTCATCGCCCTCGACCTCGGCGGCCGGATCTCGGCGGCGCGCGGGCGCGTCCGTGTCATGTGGCTGGCCGGCGGTGCGCTGGCGATGGGGTTTGGCATCTGGTCGATGCACTACATCGGTATGCAGGCCTTCGACCTGCCGGTCGTCGTCCGCTACGACGTGCCCACGGTCTGGCTGTCGCTGCTCGCGGCCGTGGCTGCAGCAGCAGTGGCGCTTCTGGTCATGAGCCGCGATCACCTGCGATGGACGACTGCCGTTGCGGGCAGCGTCGTGATGGGCTCGGGCATCGCCGCGATGCACTACATCGGCATGTCGGCCATGCGCATGGCCGCGACGACTAGCTGGCATGTCGGGATCGTCGCGTTGTCGATTGTGATCGCGATCGTGGTGTCGCTGGCGGCGCTCTGGCTGGGATTCCACTTCCGCTCCGAAGCGCGCGAGATCACGCTCCCCAAGGCTGGCGCGGCGGTCCTCATGGGGATCGCGATCGCGGCGATGCACTACACCGGCATGGCCGCGGCACGGTTCGGCGCGTCCGTTCCGACCGCCGGTATCGCGCACGCCGTCTCCATCCCCTCGATCGGTGTTGCTGAGCTGGCGCTGGCGGTACTCGGCCTGACGATCCTCACCAGCATGGTCGACCGCCGCTTTCACGTCCGGTCGAATGAGCTGGAGGCGAGTGACACACGGTATCGGCTGCTGTTCGAGCGGAGCCTCGCCGGCGTCTACCAGTCTTCGCTCGATGGACGGATGCTCAACTGCAATGAAGCGTTCGCCAAGGCGTTCGGATTCACCTCGCGCGCCGAGTGCCTCGCATATCCCACCACCAAGTACTATCCGACTACGGCTGATCGGGATGCGTTCGTGGCACGCCTCAAGGCCGATGGCACGCTCTCGGATATGGAGAGTCGCTATCTCCAGAAGGACGGCACGCCGGTGTGGATGATCGGCAATGCGTCGTTGCATGACGACCCAGCGGGCGGACCCGGGATCATCGACGGCACGGTCTTCAACATCACGCGCCGCAAAGTGGCCGAAGAAGCGATGCGAGCGGCGACCAGGTCGGCCGAACATGCCAACCAGGCGAAGAG
>JBEPVV010000286.1:0-3232 GCA_041690795.1 Gemmatimonadota bacterium
GCGCCACCGGCTCCGATCACCAGCACGTCGCAGTCGATTGCCTCGCGGTCGACGCTCAGAACAGTCTCCAGTCGGTCCAGATGCCCATCGAGCAGAGGCGGATGTACAGGTCGGCGAACGCGACCATCACCAGCGACATCCACGCCCAGCGCATGTGTCCGCGGTTGAGGCACGAGGCGCAGTTGTACATCGCCTGCCGCACCGGCCGCTCGGCGACACGGTCGAGAATGCCGCCGACCAGGTGCCGTAGCGAATGACACCCCAGTGTGTAACCGCCGAGCAACGTCACGTTCGCGGCGAGAATCAGCGTGCCGACGCCGATGCCGAAGGTCCGATGCCCGGCGGCGTCGACGAACCAGCAGGCCTGCCACACGTCGTGCAGCAGCAGCACGAGGAAGATCAGCGCGAGATAGAGAAAGAAGCGGTGAACGTTCTGCAGAATGAGCGGCAGGTGGCGTTCGCCGAGGTAGGACGAACGCGGTTCGCCCACGGTGCAGCTCAGCGGATCAGCCCAGAACGCCTTGTAGTAAGCGCCGCGGTAGTAGTAGCAGGTGAAGCGGAATCCGCCGGGCGCCCAGAGAATCAGCAGCGCCGGCGAGAAGAGCATCCATGACGGCCACCAGCCGGGACGCGGCCCGAACCACGCGTGCGGCGAATCACCGAACACCTCGGGAGAGTAGAACGGCGAGAGATACGAGCCGTAGCTGTAATGCCTTCCCTGGAACGCCGCCCACGTCGCGTACACGATGAACGCGCTGAGGACCACGAACACCACCAGCGGCTGCAGCCACCAGGCGTCGGTGCGCCGGGTTTCGCCGAAGCGGCTGGGCGCCAACGGCAACGGCGCGTGAGCCATGGAGATGTGTCCTGCTGGGTTGGAGAGTCCGGAAGTTGGGCCGGACCGGTCAGGCGGACAAGAGGCGGGGGAGCGCACGTGGTCGCTCCCCCGCGTGGGAGAGCGACCACGCCGCAATCAGGGCTTGTTGTGTTCCTTCGGCGGCAACGCCCACACGTGCAGGTTGACCGAGCGACCCGCATCGCCCGCGATGGTCTTGAACTCGTACTCGGCATCGGCGCGCGGCGTGATGCTGTAGAGCGACGAGCCCGACGAACTCGACCCCGCCAGGACCGGCTGGATCAACGGCACCTGCACGCTCGACATCAGCGGACGCAACTGCAGCTGGATGCCGGTGCCCTCGATTTCCGCACGGTATACCGTACCCTTGGCGAGGAAGACCCGGATCGGTTCGCCGACGGGGGCGTTGAAAGTGTGATCGAGTACCATCGCGGCGGCCTTGCGGTCGACCGCCGTGCTGTCCTGTGCTGAGGCAACGGCCGGTACCGTAATGGCCACCATGCCCGCCAGCGTGATATATCCCATGATCGAGCGCATCGATTCTCCCGGTTCCGTCAATGGTGAACAGGCCTGCATGCATCAATGACGAACCACCCGTCCGGGCGTGGACGCCACTGGAGTTGAAAAGCGCAGGGTGGGGAATCTGTTCCCGGCGCTCATCGGGCCCGGCTTATTTGTAGGGAATGACGCTCACCGATCCGTTGTTTTCCAGCATGGCGCATCGCACCTCTTCCACGGTCATGCACCCCGACTGGCGGAGAGCGGCGTTGAGTTCGTGGTGGGTCATCTGGGCCGAGTTCATCGCGTCGACGAAGAGTTTGCCGTTGTGGATCAGCACCTGAGGGCGCCCCTCGATCAGTGCTTCGGCGCGCCTGCTGCGGAAGGTGATCGTGGCGACGATGTAGTTGATCGCGATCAGCGTGGTCGCCGCGATCAAGCCGCCGATGAGCGAGTTGTCGCCGGCGTTCATCGAGTTCTGCACCGCATTGGACAGCACCAGCAGCAACACCAGGTCGAATGGAGCGAGCTGTCCGACCTGGCGCTTGCCGGTGACCCGCAGCAGCACGATCAGGAAGCCATACACCACCACGGAGCGCAGGATCAGCTCCCACCACGGCACGGCGATATGCCACATCTGCATCGGGATCCTGTTGGAGACGCAGGAAGCTAGGCTATCCCCTGCGCAACGCCTCACTCGGATCGACCCGGGCGGCGCGTCTGGCCGGCAACCAGCTGGCCAGCAACGCCGATGCACTTACCACGAGCAGGACCGCGACATACGTCACGGTGTCCTCCGGCGTGACGCCGAACAGGAGTGTTCGCAGGATGCGGGTTGCCGCAACGGCCCCCGCCATGCCGATGGCGCTGCCCAGCGCGGCCAGCCACACGCCTTCGCGCACCACCATCTTCAACACCACTCCACGCTCGGCGCCAAGCGCCATGCGAATTCCGATTTCGCGGGTGCGTTGCGCCACGCCAAATGACATCACCCCATAAATGCCGAGGGTGGCCAGCGCGAGTGCCATCGCGGCAAACAGCGTGAGGAGCGTCGCGCTGAAGCGCGCCTGCCCGCTCGCGGTACCGACGCGTTCGGTCATGGTGGCGATATCAAACACCGGATCCTGCGGCGCGAATTCTCTCAGCCCCCGCCGTACCGGACCGACCAGCGCGAGCGGATCGCCGGCGGTCCGGAGGAAGATCATGATGCGCGGGGTGTATGCCTGATCGTAGGAGATGTAGACGTCGGGCACGGGCGGCGTCTCGATGGTACCGAAGCGTACGTCGCCCACGACGCCGATCACGGTCGCGCCGGTGTGGAATCCGCCCTGAAAGACCTTGACCTGTTTGCCGATCGGGTCCTCGCGCGGCCAGTACTTTGTCGCCGCCGCTTCGCTGATCAGCACGACCTTCGGCGCGTCGGCGCGATCGCCATCGTTGAACATCCTGCCTCGTCGCAAGGGAATCTGCAGCGCGGCGAACCAGCTTGGTGTGACCCAGTGCACGCCGACGACGGCGTTGCCGGTTGCCGACGCCGGCCGGTCGGGGAACATCATCAAGGTGCCGTTGCACCCGCCGCTGAGAGGCGGGCAATCGGCGAGCGCCGCTTGCTGGACCCCCGGTACGGCCGCGAGCTGCTCGCGAATCAGCCGATAGGCCGCCGGCATCGAATCGTGTGCAACCGTCCCGGGCGGGATGGTGAGCTTCATCGTCAGCACGCGGGCCCCATTGAACCCCGGGTCGATCGCCAAGGTATTGGCCAGACTGCGAATCATCAGCCCCGAGCCCACGAGCAACACCAGCGCTAGCGCCACTTCCGCCACGACCAGCGTGCGCCGGCTCCTGCCAAGCCGCGCACTCCCGCGGCCGGCGCTGCCG
>JBEPVV010000287.1:0-3214 GCA_041690795.1 Gemmatimonadota bacterium
GTGCGTAGACGATGACGTCATCGCGCTGCGATGCCGTGTCGACGAAATCCTTCACCGCGCCGCGGAGCCGGTCATATGCTTCGTGCACATGACGTTCCATCACGTTCAGGATCACAAGACCGCCAGTTGAGGTTGGTCGACGCTGCCCATGAACGTCGAGCCGGTTGTTCCCGTGAGACGCACCAACCGATATTCGCCGGTGGCCGACGGTGGTACGTCGAGCAGCACCAGAAAATTCTGCCGCGTCCGTGCCAGCATCAGGTCGCCACGCTTGGCCGGCCGCTCGACCAGCACCTCGTGATACTCCCCGACCCGCGCCATGTTGCGTCGCCTGGTCTGGTTGCGCACGACTTCGATCAGCTGCCCGAGCCGCACCGACGCCACATCATCGATGACGTGATCCCGGATCCGCTCTGCCGGCGTCCCTTGCCGCACCGAGTATTTGAAGGTGTACGCATCGTCAAATCCGGCATCGGTCACCATGCTCACCGTCTCGGCGAACTCGACGTCGGTTTCGCCCGGAAAACCGACGATGATATCGGTCGACAGGGTGATCGACGGGATTGCCGCGCGCAGCGACTCGACTACGTCGAGGTACCGCTCCCGCGTGTAGCGCCGCAGCATCCTGCGCAGCACCGTGTTCGAGCCGCTTTGCACCGGCAGGTGCACGTGGTCGCACACGGCCGGGGTCGTCGCCATTGCCTCGATCACGTCCGGGGTGAAATCGGTCGGGTACGGCGAGGTGAACCGGATCCGCCGCACGCCGTCCACCGCGCCTACCGCGCGGAGCAGTTCGGCGAAATCGTGGGAACCGTCATCGTATGAATTGACGGTCTGCCCCAGCAACGTGACCTCGCTGACTCCCTGCTCGACCAGTTCGCGGACTTCGCGAACGACGTCACCCATCTGCCGGCTTCGCTCCGGTCCGCGCGTTGTCGGAACGATGCAGAAGGTGCATCGGTAGTCGCACCCTCGCTGCACCGTCACAAACGCCGTGGGTCCCGGTTCACGCACCTGCGGGATGTCTTCGTAGTGCTCCCAGCCGCGGTACTCGACGTCGGCCTGCCGCACCCCGCCGCGCGCGTGCCCCAGCAGTTCGCCCAGGTTCCGGTATCCGTCCGGTCCCACGACGAGGTCGACGGCAGGGACGCGTTCCAGCAGTATCGGACCGAGCCGTTGCGCCATGCATCCGACGACGCCGAGAATCGTTCCAGCGCGCTTGTGGCGCTGCAGCTCTCCCATCCGCCCAATGACGCGTTGTTCCGCGTTGTCACGGACCGCGCAGGTGTTCACCAGCATCACGTCGGCACCGGCTGGGTCTGTCACCTGGCGGTAGCCGTCGCGACCGAGCACGCCAAGCATCAGCTCGGTGTCGGCGACGTTCATCTGGCAACCGTAGGTTTCGATGTAAACGGTGGGCATCAGGATTCCGACCGTTCGCGGTGTACGCCGGAGTGGGGCGGCGATCGCACTACGGTACCAGGCCGCCCGGCCGGACGGAGATGCCGATCGTCACCATGGTCGCCGACTCGCTGTACCCCGCGCCCTGCGAACGCCAGACGTGCTCGACCGCGATGTCGAAGCCGCCGCGATCCTGCGCGAACCGCCGGCCGGTGCCGATCGACAGCCCAAACTCCTTTGGCTGCGGCTCGCTCGTCAGCAGGAACGGAAGGGTCGCCTCGCGGACGCCGAGACGAAGCGGATACTTGGTGGGACGCAGCAGGTTGCGGAACAACTCGACGCCGGCGTTGACCTCGAACGTGTTCCGCGCCCCCGGCGCTCCCTGCGAGAGCAGGCTCGAATCGGCGACCGACCAGTTGCGGCTGATCACCGATCCGGTGATCGCCAGCTTGCGGCTTGGCGTGTAGCGGAGCCCGGCGCTCAGCGTGGTCGGCAGCGCAATCTTTCCGATCGTAAACGTGGCGAGCTGAACCTGGCCGGTGCCGTTGGAATCGCGCGCCACGGTGACCGACCCGTCGTGACGGACGGTGGCGGCGAGTTCGATCCGGGCGGCAGGCTGCCAGATGGCGCCGATCGAGACGCCGAGCCCCGAATAGGAAAGCTCGGCCAGATCCTGCGGCGACTGGTAGGTCGTGTCATCCCACTGGCGACGCGAGGCGAGTCGGTTTGATCCGGTGAGGAAGTGGAACGCCGCGCCGACGGCAAGGTGTGGACTGAGGATCAGCGCACCGCCCAGCCGGAGGTCATCGATTCCGCCGCGGGACGACAAGGTGTCGTGCACGGTGATCGGCACGCCGCGCGGCGATGCGACGCCATCGCTGACGACGGTGAAGTCGCGATCGGTATAGAGCGAGTAGCTGACGCCGATCGCAAACGGATGATGCGGAATCGGGCCGCCGATCAGGATCTGGGGAAAGCGCGTGTCGCGCGTCGACGCTGATCCGGCCGGGTTGGTGCTGTTCCGATATCCGCCGCTGGTGGTGAACATCGCCGTCGCGGTGGTGAGCGTGCCCAGCGCAGCGGGGTTCAACGACGACTCGCCGTCGAAAAGTCCGGCCGCGCCGCCCAGGGCCAGCGAACGTGTCGACGCCTCGCGACCCGGCTCGCCGAGCCCGCGAATACCGAACTGCGACGACTGCGCGCCCGCACGGGCGGAGATGACGACGATGAGCGTCACGACAGCAGCAACGCGCATGGTCAGTAGCCCTCAAAGGCAAACGGCGGCCGATAGGTGATGCGTAGCGTGGGCGCGCCGGTCGCGGAGCGTGTCGAGCGGAAGAGCGGGAATATGAACGTGCCACCCTCCTGCGCGAGCGCCAGTCGAATGACCGACGGCGTCGGCGTATGGCCCTGCCACAGGTGCACCAGCGAAATCACTTCGAGTTCGGCGCCGGTATTTCCGGGGAGCAGGACTGCGACAGCATCCGCACCGGGCACAACAGGAGACTTCGACCCGAAGTCGACCAGCAACGCGGAAGCGACCAGCAGCGCCGTGTCCGCCGGAATACCGACCAGCGGCGCGTCCGTCTGCAGGCTGAGCGTGGCGCGGATGATCGTCGCCGAATCGCGCAGATACTCGGGCAGCGCGAACCGCAGGAATGTGCGCGCCACAGGCACGCCGCCGACGGCGAGCAAACCGGCTGGTGGCGGTGCCGATGGCGGAGCCACGGTGAAATCACGATTCGACGTGCGCGCGACGGTGGTCGACTTCAGCGAATCGCTGACACCATTGGCGGTGACGAACGTGGTGAAC
>JBEPVV010000288.1:0-3209 GCA_041690795.1 Gemmatimonadota bacterium
CGGTACGCTGGGTCAGCGCGCTGCGCACGGCGTGCAACGCCGACGACGTGATGCGCTCCGGCCCCGCCACGGCAAGCAACAGTGCGCCCGGCTCGGCCGCGATGGCGTCGGCGCTCGTCAGCAGGACCGGCAACGCCTTCGTGCCCTGCCCTTCCCATCCGTTCTCGGTCCGACGTGCCCAGATGAGTCCGCCTGCTCCGGCAGCCTTCGCCGCCTCAGCCAGTGCATCGATCTCCTTCCGTGACAGGGTGGCCATCCCGGGCGCGACGATCGCCCGGACGCTCCCGCCGTCATCGACGCTGTGCTGCACCCATTCCGCTGCCGGGAGCGCACGGTCCGTGATGTCGGCAATCTCGAAGCCGTAGCGTAGATCCGGCTTGTCGATGCCGAAGCGTGCCATCGCCTCGCGATGCGAAAGTCGCACGAACGGCGTCGTGATGTCATGACCGGCGGCAGACCAGAGCGCCGCGAGAATTTTCTCCACCACGGGCAGCACGTCGTCCTGCTGGACGAAGGATGCTTCGATGTCGATCTGCGTGAATTCCGGCTGTCGATCGGCGCGCAGGTCTTCGTCGCGGAAGCACCGCGCCAGCTGGAAATAGCGATCGAACCCGGCGATCATCAGCAGCTGCTTGTAAATCTGTGGCGATTGCGGCAGCGCGTAGAACTCCCCGGGATGCACCCGGCTCGGCACCAGGTAATCGCGCGCGCCTTCGGGAGTCGGCTTGGTCAGGATCGGCGTCTCGATCTCGAGAAACCCGAGGTCGCTCAACGTGTGGCGGGCGCGCTGCAGCAACTGGTGCCGCATGATCAGGTTGGCCTGCAGCTCAGGACGACGCAGATCGAGGACGCGATGCTGGAGTCGCAGGTCCTCCGACGCGAGTTCCTCGCCCTCACGGCGGGCGACCGGAATCGCCGGCGTGATCGCGGGCCCGACCACCTGCAGATGCGTGACCTGGACTTCGATCTCGCGCGATGACATCGACAGGTCGCGCGCAGGCTCGCGGCGTCGCGCGACCGTGCCGGCGACCAGCACCACGGTTTCGGCGGCCGCGCCCGCTGCCGCCGCCATGACCTCGCCCGGCGTCCACTGTGGGTCACACGAGAGCTGCACCAGCCCTGCCCGGTCGCGCAGGTCGAGAAAGACGATCCCACCCAGGTCGCGCCGACGGTGTATCCAGCCGCCGAGCCGGACCTGGCTGCCCACGTCGGCCAGACCAAGAGAGCCACAACGATGGGTTCGCAGCGACGTCGCCGCTGGGGAAGACTGGTGTTCGGGCAGATTCCGCTCGGGCTGCAGGGACTGGCAAAACTAACCGGGGCGATACCTTAGTATTCACGGCATGGAGCCCTCCCCGACGCTGCTCGACCTGCCACCCGACGCGGCCGCTGCCACCTTGGCAGCCTGGGCGAAGATGCAGGGCCTTCCGGCCTTCCGAAGCGCGCAACTGCTGCGGCGTCTCTGGGTGGCGCCAGTCGCCAGCTGGGACGACGCGAGCGAACTCCCCAGGCCTCTGCGCGCCGCCGCCGCCGAGGCCTTTCCACTCCCCCGGCTGGCACTAGACGTCGTGCAGCAGTCGGCCGACGGAACGCGCAAGTACCTCTGGGCCTTGGCCGATGGCGAACGGGTGGAATCAGTGCTGATTCCGACCAGCAAGCGCCGGACGCTCTGCATTTCCTCCCAGGCCGGCTGTGCCCTCGGATGCACGTTCTGCGCGACCGGGCAGATGGGATTCCGGCGCAACCTGTCGGCCGGGGAGATCGCCGGGCAGATGCGCGAGATCCTGCTGCGCACTCCGGAAGACAAACCGACCAACGTCGTCTTCATGGGCATGGGTGAGCCGCTGCTCAACTGGCCGGCAGTTGACGCGACGTTGTCGATCCTCAACCACGAAAACGGTTTCGGAATTGGCGCGCGGCACATCACGGTGTCGACCGTGGGAATCGTTCCCGGCATGATCGAGCTGGCCAAGCGGCCGGAACAGTTCCGCCTCGCAATTTCGCTGCATTCACCCAACGATGCCGAGCGCGCGCGCCTGATGCCGATCGAGAAGAAATATCCGATCAAGGACGTGCTCGATGCCGCGCGCCCATTCCAGCCTCGCATCACCTTCGAATACGTACTGATCGCCGGGCGCAACGATCGCGAGAAGGACGCAGTCTCGCTCGCGTCATACGCACGCCGGCTGGGGGCGCATGTCAACCTGTTGCCGCTGCATCCGGGAGGAAATCCGGAGCTGATCCCGACGAGCGAGCCGGGCATTCGCGAGTTCCGCGACGCGCTGCTCGCGCGTGGCGTCGAAGCCGTCGTACGTCGCAGCCGCGGGCTCGACATCGACGCCGCCTGCGGGCAGCTTCGCGTGAACGTGGAGCGCAAGCGGCGCTCCGATGGCCAACTTGTCACCCGTTAGCACGACGATGCCGACGGCCTCGTTCACGCCCGGGCTCCTGCTGGCGGTGGCCGTCGGCAGCGCGGTCGGTGGCGTCGCGCGCTATGCGCTGACCCTACTGGTCCAGCGCGACGTCGCGTTTCCGGTCGGCACCCTGCTCGTCAACGTGCTCGGCTGCCTGATCATCGGCATGATCTTCGAGTACGCGTCGACCACCGGTCGGGTATCGCCCGAGGCCCGGGTGCTGCTGACCTCAGGATTCTGCGGCGGCTTCACGACCTTCTCGACCTTCTCGGTCGAGAGTGTGGAATTGCTCGGTGCGGGTCTCTGGCAACGGGCAAGCCTGTACGTTTGCATTTCGGTGCTCGTCGGTCTCGGCGCGGTGTGGGCAGGCGGCGCGCTGGTGCGCGCCGCGCTCAGTGTGGCTCCCGTGCGTTAGCTCGAACCCCTCAATGCGCCTTGATCCAGTTCGCGATATCGGTGACGACCTGCGCATCGACGTGACCCGGTGTCGAATACTCCGCCGGTGACGGCGTTCCGCTGCCGCTGATGAAGAGATGGTTAAGGGTCGGATATCGCATGACGGTGATGTCGTTGCGGGGCCCAACCGCCGTCAGCCAGTCCGCGAGCTGATCGGGTGCCACCTGATAGTCGCGCATGCCCTGCAGGACCAGCGCGGGCCGATGCACGTCGCGCATGGTGAGCCCCGGATCGTACCCGTTCAGGTCGAGCCAGTAGCGGGTGCCGGTTCCACCGAGTCCGGGAATCGGCGCGTTGTCGACGGTGTCGGCAGGTGTCAGCGAGCGGACGCGTGTCGTC
>JBEPVV010000289.1:0-3194 GCA_041690795.1 Gemmatimonadota bacterium
ATAAGAGACAGGAAGAAGCCGGTGTACGTCGCGACGCTGGTCGGTCGTCCGCCGATGGAGGACTACTGGCTTGGACACGCGACCGAACGGATCTTCCTGCCACTGCTCAAGCTCACCGTGCCCGAAGTTGTCGACTACCACATGCCCGCCGCCGGCATTTTCCACAACCTCGTCTTCGTCAGCATCGACAAGCAGTTTCCCGGGCAGGCTTACAAGGTGATGCATGCGCTCTGGGGACAGGGACTGATGTCGCTGGCGAAGGTACTCGTGATCGTCGACAAGGACGTCAACGTCCACGACGCCGACGAGGTCTGGTGGGTGGCGCTGAACCACATCGATCCCCAACGCGATGTCGAATTTGTCCGCGGCCCCGTCGACGTGCTCGACCACGCCTCGCAGCACTTCTCGTTCGGCAGCAAGATGGGAATCGACGGGACCCGCAAGTGGCCCGAGGAAGGCTTCACCCGCGAGTGGCCCGATCGAATCGTGATGGACGCCGCGACGAAAACGAAGATCGACGCGATGTGGTCGCGGCTGGGCATCAAGCTGTGAGGCGTTCGAGCGCGGAGGCGGCATGACGCCGCCGGGTCGCGAAGGCCAGACTTTTCACGACACATCCCGCATCGCCCGTTACGCGTCGTTCGTCAAGCTTCCGCATACCGTCTTCGCCCTGCCCTTCGCGCTGCTCGGCGTGCTCGCCGCGAGCCGCGTCGTGCCCATCAGCCTTCGCGCCGTGCTCCTCGTCGTGCTCGCGTTCAGCGCCGCCCGCTTCGCGGCGATGGCATTCAACCGGATCGCCGATCGCGTCTTCGACGCTCGCAACCCGCGCACCAGCAATCGCGAGATCCCACGCGGCACGATCAGCGTCGTCGAAGCGTCGGCATCGGTCGCAATTGCGAGCATCGTCTTTCTCGTCGCGGCCAGCCTGCTCAACCCGCTCTGCCTGATCCTGGCGCCGCTCGCGCTCGGGTGGATCCTCGGATACAGCTACGCCAAACGCTTTACTCACTGGCCGCATCTCTGGCTGGGGCTCTCACTCGCAATGGCGCCCGTGGGAGGGTGGCTCGCGCTCACCGGCCAGTGGAGCGCACCGTGGTGGCTGCTGCTGGTGATCGCCGTGGCGGTGTTGACGTGGGTTGCCGGCTTCGATGTGTTCTACGCCTTGCCCGACGAAAATTTCGATCGCGACGAAGGCCTTCGCAGCGCGGTCGTCCGCTTTGGCCAGCGGCGAGCAATCCTTGTCGCCAAGTCGCTGCACGGCGTGACGATTCCCGCCCTGGCGCTCTTTGGCTGGGGAGCAGGATTCGGAGCCTGGTATTTCGTTGGTGTCGCAGCGGCCGCCGGCATTCTCGTGTACGAACATCGTCTTGTCCGGCCCGGCGACCTCTCGCGCCTCGACGCGGCCTTCTTTACCCTGAACGGTGTGATGAGCCTCACGGTCTTCACGTTTGCGCTGGTTGATCGGCTGGTGAAGCGCTAGCGCGAAGGACGGTCGCGTCACCTCGCTCCCAGGATCCACGCCGTGGTGCGCAGCATTCCCCCTGACAGTCGACCTCTCCTGAATCCCTCGTGCCGGATGACAGATCCAGCTACGGCCAACGCGGCCTTGGCGCCGAGCGTGCGGCGGTAGAGCCGACGATGATGCCAGATGGTCTGCAGCAGAATCAGCAGGTGTGTCCAACCGCGGCTGGAGAGGTTGCCGTGACCCATCCGGCGGAAGCGGACCAGCGGTTGCGCGAAGAAGACAATCCGTCGGCCAGCGGCGACCAGCCGGATGTTGAGATCCCAGTCCTCCATCAGCCGGCGATCTGCAGACCAACCGCCAACAGACTGCAGCGATTCACGGCGGATCATCATCGCGGACGGAAGGACCTGGTTCTTCTCCAGCTCGGTCGCGAGATCGAGCACAGCCGGTTTGTTCAGGAACACTGTTTCGCGCCCGCCCGTGCGCACCATGATAAGCGCGCAATGCACGGCGTCTGCAGCCGGGTCCGCCGTGAGCATGGTCACCTGCTGCAGCAACTTGTCAGGAAGCCACAGGTCGTCAGCGTCGAGGTAGGCAATCAGCTCGGCACGCGCCGCATCGGCGCCGGCCTGACGCGCGGCGCCTGCCCCGCCATTGCGTGGCATCGTGATGATCCGCACGTCCTCGCCAAGCGAGTCGAGTACGCCACGCTGGTCGGCGGGGGACGCGTCATCGACGACGATGATCTCATCGGGGAGCCGCGTCTGTGCGCGTACCGATGCAAGTGCCTCGGCGAAGAACCGATCGTCGCAGTAGTAGGTGATTACGGCGGCAACTGTCGGTGCTCGTTGCGGCGCGGTCACGACGCCAGCGTCCGGTGGAGAGGAGATCCGAGTGCGCGACCCGCGACGCCGTAGCAGAGGCCGCGAATGCCGCCGGCCCGGTGATGCCGGTCACTCAAGGCCTGAGCGAGCCGTCGCCGGGCCGAACCCGCGCCAAAATACTTCTCGACAAGCTGACGGTCGACCGCCAGCGTATGGCGCCACCGTTGAACGATCGCCCAGTGCTGCGCGTTGACACTTTCGTGATTGCCGGCGCGATAGTGGACCAGCGGTTCCGGCATCAGGGGCGCCGCACCGCACTGGTCGAGCAATCGTACGAAGAAATCCCAGTCCTCGATCATCTGGCGGTCGCGGCTCCAGCCTCCAACGCGGTCGATCGCCTGACGCCGGGCGACAAATCCGCTCGGATAGGCGTGCGATCGGACGATCGCTTCGCGCGCCTCCAGAAACTCGGGCTTGTTGGTGAATGCGGTTCCACGCCCGTCCGCATCATGCTTGACGACGGTGGCGTAGGCCGCCGGCGCGTTGGGAAAGCGATTCAGCACGTCCTCTGTCATGCCGAGGTAGCCGGGCTCCCACCAGTCATCGGCGTCGAGAAATGCAATCGCCTCGGCTGTGGCTGCTTCGCACCCCGTCTGCCTGGCGGCGCCCACACCACCGTTGCGTTCCAGGTGAATGACGCGGACTGCCGGCGGAAGCGCGGTGAGTGTGCGGCAGTTGCTCGCACCGCTGGCGTCGTCGACGACGATGATTTCGTCCGGGCGCCGGCGTTGCGCCATCACCGACGCAAGCGTCTCGGCGAACCAGCGATCGGCCCGGTAGAACGGGATGACGACGGCGATGCGCATCAGTCTTGCGTTTTCAACCGGATGGCAGCAGTTCGGGAA
>JBEPVV010000290.1:0-3159 GCA_041690795.1 Gemmatimonadota bacterium
CGTTCCTGACGCTGGTGTGCCGATCCGCGCCGCGGTCGGCTGGTCGGCGCGGACCCGCACGCCGATCTGCAGCACGGTACTGTCTGCTGGCTGAAAGTCGATCAACGCGAGCTGCGCGCCGGTCAGCGTAAGGTGAAAGACACCGGAACGCAGCGACGGTCCCAGCGGCATCTCGCCAAGCAAGGCGGCCGGCGTCATCAGGGCGTCCACCGTCGCGAAGGTCGCGGTCGAATCGAGCGATGAAGGCAACCGGTAGAACTCGAGCACGAAGTTTGACACCGTCGTGTCGCGGTCCTGTACGCCAAACTCGATCGTCGCCGAATCGACGGTGAACGTGCGCGCGGTATCGAGCACCGTCACCGAATCACCAAGCGAAAGGAATCGAATCACCGCGCGATGCTGATCGTACTGTCCGCCGTTCGAGACGAGCACCGACGTCAAGCTGCTCGACTCGACGTATCCCGAAACGCTGGAATCGCCGTTGAGGATCGGGGTCAGCACCGTATCGCGATACGCCGCCTGCCCACCCGGGCAGAACGTCGGGCACGAACCTGGGGTCGTGAGCCGCTCCGTACACGCCGTAGCGACAAGGCCGACTGCCATCACGGCGAGCAGCAGCCATCTGGGGCTCACGGCAGCTGATCCCGGCTGAACCCGGCAGGAAGAAGTTCGCGCATCGTCCAACGTGTTACCTCGTCACCCGAATGACTCGATACTTCAAGATCTGGTGCGAACTCGGCCAGGACCTGGCGGCAGGCGCCGCACGGCGCGATCGGCGTCGCCGCATCGCTCACCAGCACCAGCGTGCGAAAGACTCGGGGCCCTGCTGCAACCGCAGCCACGACGGCGCTGCGCTCGGCACAGATCGTCAGTCCGTACGACGCGTTCTCGACGTTGCAGCCTGCAAACACGGAACCGTCGGCCGTTTCGAGTGCGGCGCCGACGTGAAAATTCGAATACGGAGCGTAGGCCCGGGCCCGCGCTCCTTGGGCGGCCGCCAGAATCTGCGTCACGCCGACCAGACTTGGCTCAGGAAGGATTGCCCGGCCGCCAGCGGCGCCACGCCCAGAAACTCGGCGATGGTCTGCCCCACATCGGCGAAGGTGCTGCGCTCTCCGAGCGGCACCGCCCGCACCCGCGGTCCGGTGACCAGAACCGGTACGCGCTCGCGGTCGTGGTCTGTTGACGCAGTCGTGGGATCGTTGCCATGGTCGGCCGTGAAGATAATCAGATCCTCGTCCCGGGCCTGATGCAGCAGGCGCGGAATCCACTCATCGAGTGCCTTCAGGCCGCCGGCAAACCCGGCGACGTCGTTGCGATGTCCCCAGCTCTGATCGAACTCGATCACATTGGCGAAGAGGAGTCCATCGTTCATCGCTGCCATGGCCGACTCGATCAGTCCATACGCCGCGGCATTGGTTGCGGCGTGCGTGCTACTGATTCCCCGGCCGGCGAAGAGGTCATCCACCTTGCCAACGCCGGTCACCGGGACCGACGCGGCCGCCAGTTCGTCGAGCAGCGTCGCGGCCGGCGGCGGGCTCGAGAAATCCTTCCGGTCGGCGGTGCGGACCCAGGCGCCCGCAACACCGGCAAAGGGCCTCGCGATCACCCGTGACACGCCGTCGATACCGGTCAGCAGCTCGCGCGCGGTCAGGCACGCAGTGTAGAGCTCCTCCAGCGGCACGACGTCGACATGCGCGGCCACCTGAAAGACCGAATCCGCCGACGTGTAAACGATCCACTTTCCCGTGGCAACATGTTCGGCGCCAAGCTGGTCGAGAATCGCGGTGCCCGACGCCGGCCTGTTGCCGATGACGCCCCGACCGGTGCGCCGCGAGAACTCCGCCAGCACGCGCTCGGGAAAGCCATGCGGAAATGTCGGAAAGGGATGATCAAGAATGACGCCGCACAACTCCCAGTGTCCAGTCGTGCTGTCCTTACCCGGACTCCGCGGCTGGGCCCAGCCGTGGGCAGCGCGCGGCTTCGAGGTCGCCGGCAGGCCGGTATCGCCGCAGAGCCCGAGTCCGAGCGATGCCAGGTGCGGTAACCGAAGGTCGGGCGTGGCCCGCATCACGTTGCCGAGGGTGGCGCTGCCGGTGTCGCCGTAGTCGGCCGCGTCGGCCGCTTCGCCGGCGCCCATCCCATCGAGGACGATGAGGAGCGCCCGATGTGTCATCCCGGCTTGCCGGTGGCAAATCGGAAGCGCAGTGAAGTCAGCGCCTGATTGAGCAGTTGCGCTTCATCGGCTTCGAGATTGCCCCGGGTCTTTTCTTCCAGCGCCGCAAGCGTGTCGATCAGCGCCTTCGCGAGGGCGCGGGCATCGCCGGCGCCGGCTTCAGCGGCACCAGCCGGCAGGTCGCCCTCGAGTGCGGCGTTCGACTGCGCAGCGAGACCAAGAATGAGTGACGCGAAGTGGGCATTCATTGTTCGTCGACGTACCGGCGTGGAAGACGGGGACCGAGAGCGGTGAGCATTTCGTAAGGGACGGTGCCCGCAAGGGCCGCCTGTTCTTCAAGGGACACGATTCCGCCGAACAGTGTCGCGACATCGCCAATATTCACCGGCAGATCACCGGCATCGACCATGAGGTGATCCATCGTCACCCGTCCGACGATACGCATGCGCTGGCCCAGCAGTTCCACCGCGCCAGCATTCGACAGTGTGCGGTGAACCCCGTCGGCGTAGCCGATGGCGAGCGTCGCGATCGTGGTGGCATTGGGCGCACGCCATGAGCCGTCGTAGCCCACCGAGGATCCCTGCGTGATGCGGCGGATGGCGACCACCCTGGCGCGCAGGGCCGCCACCGGAATCGCATCGAACCCAGCGACGCGCGCGCCATACAGATGGATGCCGGGACGAGTGAGGTCGGCGGCATACAGCGACCCGTAGGCACCTGCCGCAGACGCTGCAGCGTGCACGAACGTCGGTCGGCGACCCAGCGCGGTGATCGCATCCTGAAAACGGCGCCACTGCTCCGCCGTCGCGGTCGCATCCTTCTCTGCCGAATGGAACATCGTGAAGACGCCTTCCCAACCGGCAGCACCGGCAAGCAGATTGCGCGCGGCGAGCAGGGCTTCGTGGTCGTTCCAGGCGATGCCCGAGCGGGCCATGCCGGTATCGATTTCGACGTGGAACGGACCCTGTCTCTTATACACAACT
>JBEPVV010000291.1:0-3186 GCA_041690795.1 Gemmatimonadota bacterium
TCGCCAATCGCCAGCCGTCGCAGCGCAGCGCAATGCGCCGGAATACCGGCGCGTAAACCGAGATCCCGCGCGAGCGCCCGCAGGTACGTTCCCCGGCCTACGGTGGCGTCGATGACGAGATCAGGCGGCGACCAGTCGAGCAGGTCGAGGCTGAAGACGTTCACCGTTACCGGCGGCAGCGCGACCGCCTCGCCGCGGCGGGCAAGCACGTGACTGCGCATGCCGTTGACGTGCTTCGCCGAAAACGCCGGGGGCACTTGCGCCTGGATTCCCACGAACGAGGCGACCAGTGTTACCATCGCCGCCCGGTCGGGCCAGGCGGCGGGACTCGCCGTGCGCGTGATCGATCCCTCGCCGTCGTGCGTGTCGGTTTCCACGCCGAAGCGGACGACGACACGGTACCGCTTGTGCATGCCCTCGACGAAACGGGCCAGGCGTGTCGCTCGCCCGGCGAGCACGACCAGCAGTCCCGTGGCGAACGGGTCGAGCGTACCCGCGTGTCCCACACTGCGAGTGTTCAGCGCGCGCCGCACCACCGCCACCACGTCGTGCGAAGTCCACCCAGCCGGCTTGTCAATGAGCAACCCGCCACCAACCGCGCCGGTCAGGATCCTTCCTCCTCACGCTTGATCTCGGCGAGGAGCTGGTCGATCCGCTGCGCATGCTCGAGTCCGCGATCGAGCACGAAATGCAGCTCCGGCACCGTGCGCGTCGTCAGCGTCTGCGCCACCATCCGGCGCAGAAAACCGGCGGCGCTCTGCAGGCCCTGCACCGCCGCCTCCTTCTCCTCCGCGTCGCCGTGCGGAACGACTCGCACGGTCGCATGGCCAAGGTCTCGCGTGACCTCGACCGCACTCACGGTGATCATCGTCACGCGCGGATCGCGAACATCGCCGCGTAGCAGGGCTTCGGCGAGGGTGGCACGAATGCTCTCCGCGACCTGTTCAGGCCGCCGCGACGACGCCTTGGTCATGCGGCGTCAACCCTGCGCCGCCGAAGCGGCCAGCGTACGCTTGACCTCTTCCATCCGGAACGCCTCGATGCGGTCGCCGACCTTCACGTCGTTGAAATTCTCGACGCCGATCCCGCAGTCGAGTCCGGCGGCGACTTCCTTCGCGTCGTCCTTGAAGCGCTTGAGCGACGAAAGGTTGCCGGTGTACACTGGCGTGCCGTCGCGAATGACGCGGACGCGCGCCGACTTCTGAATCACGCCGCTGCGCACCACCGAGCCGGCGATCGTTCCGACGCGCGTCACCTTGAACAGCTCCATCACCTCGGCTTCGCCCAGGATCGTTTCCTTCTCTTCCGGCTTGAGCAATCCTTCGAGTGCGTTCTTGACGTCCTCGACGGCTTCGTAGATGATGCGATAGGTGCGGATGTCGACGCCTTCGCGTTCGGCCGCTGCCCGTGCATTGGCATCGGGGCGGACGTGGAAGCCGAGGATGATGGCGCCTGACGCCTTGGCGAGCAGCACGTCGCTCTCGCTGATCTGGCCGACGCCCCGCAGCACGATATCGACCCGCACTTCGCTGGTGCCGAGCTGGGCGAGCGCATCGGCGAGTGCTTCCGCCGGGCCGCCCTGATCCGCCTTGATGATGATGCGCAGCTGGGTGACCGCGCCTTCCTTGAGGGCGCGCGAGATATCCTCGAGCGTGCCGCCGCGGGCGGAGCGCCGGTTCTGCGCTTCGCGTTCGAGCCGCTGCCGCTTCTGCGCGATCTCGCGGGCTTCGTTGGCGTCCGACACCATCAGGAAGGTGTCGCCAGCCGATGGCACCCCGTCGAACCCGAGGACCTGGATCGGCATCGACGGCCCGACCGACTTGACCTGCTTGCCGCGCTCGTCGAAGAGCGCGCGCACGCGGCCCGAGTACTTGCCGCAGATGAAGTTCTCACCGATATGCAGGGTGCCCTTCTGCACCAGCACGGTCGCCAGCGGCCCCTTGCCGGCGTCGAGCGTGGCCTCGATCACCGAACCCTGCGGATTGGCGTCCGGGTTGGCCTTTAGTTCGAGAATTTCCGCCTGGAGCAGGATCTGCTCAAGCAGCTCCGGCACGCCCTGTCCGGTCTTTGCCGAAATCTCGGCACTCAATACGGTGCCGCCGAATTCTTCGAGCACGACACTCTGCTGCAGCAAGTCCTGCTTCACCTTCTGCGGGTTGGCCGCGGGCAGGTCGATCTTGTTAATCGCCACGACGAGCGGCACGCCGGCATTGCGGGCGTGCGAAATGGCCTCGATCGTCTGCGGCATGACCTGATCGTCGGCGGCGACAACGAGCACCACGAGATCGGTGACCTGGGCACCGCGCGCACGCATGGCGGTGAACGCCTGGTGACCTGGCGTATCGAGGAAGGTGATCGCCTTGCGGCCCGGCAGCTCGATGTGATAGGCACCGATATGCTGGGTGATGCCGCCCGCTTCACCGGCGACGACGTTGGCCTTGCGGATGTAATCAAGCAGCGACGTCTTGCCGTGATCGACATGACCCATGATGGTGACCACGGGTGGCCGCGGCTTCAACTCGCCGACTTCCTCGACTGCCTCTGGCTCGACTTCGGCGTGGTACTCCTCTTCCTTCACGGCCTGGAAACCGAACTCCGACGCGATCAATTCGATCTGGTCGAAATCGAGGCGCTGGTTCACCGTCACCATCAGGCCCAGTTCCTTGAAGGCGAACGCGACGATCTGGTTGGCGGGAATCTTCATCGCGTCAGCGAGTTCGCTGACGGAGATGAATTCGTTGACGCGAATCCGCGTCTTCTCCAGCGCCTTCTCTTCGGCAGCACGGGATGCAATGATCTCGCGGTAGGTCGGCTCGTCGGAACGGCTCTTCTTCCGTGCCGGACTTCCCTTCATCCCTTGCAGTGTCTTGAGGATGTTCGCTTGCACTTGATCCTGATCGACGAAGCTCTTCTTGCCTTTCTTCCCCTTCTTGCGTCCACCACCCGGCTGGGCGTCGGGCCCGAAGGTACGTACCGTGGGGCCGCTCGGCGCGCTGGTTCCCGGGCTGCCGCTACGCTGCGGCGCAGGTGTGCTCGATGAGAAAACCGGACGGGGCCGATTGTTGCCGCTGCCCTGCGGCCCGCGGCTTCCGGGACCGCTGCCCTGCCCGCCCCGCGGCGGCCCGCTCGATGGCGCCGGACGCTGCACGCGTGGCGGAATGAACGGACGCGGCGGCGCGCCGGGTG
>JBEPVV010000292.1:0-3185 GCA_041690795.1 Gemmatimonadota bacterium
TGCATCAGGTGATCCTGCACGTCGATGGTGGCGTGCGTCATGTCCTGGTGTTTCTTCTTCATTCCGGCACGAAGCCTTCGGGCCGCGGCGTCGAGCAGCCTGTCCTCGCGATACCGGAGCAACGCCAGCTGCGCCGCAGGGTCGCGGAGGTGTTCCTCGTCGTCACGTCGAGTGGTGAGCGGGCTGTGCGCGCGCAACGCGGCAGTGGCCCGGCGCGCGAAAAGGCGGATCGCGCCGGTCTCGGCGAACTCCTGCTTGTAGCCGGTAAGCAATCCTTTGGCGAGCAGCTGCATCAGGACGGTGTTGTCGCCCTCGAACGTCGTCCAGACGTCGATATCGCGCCGGATCACCGCGATCCGGTTGATGGCGAGGTAGCCCTGTCCACCGCAACATTCGCGCGCGTCGGTGACGCTGGCCTGCGCAAACCAGGTGGTGTACGCCTTCAGGCCTGCCGCCAGCGCCTCGACCATGCGCGTGTCGTCCGACTGCAGCGCCGCAAAGCGATCCACCAGGCGCGACAGTGCGATGTCGAGCACCACCGTCGTCGCCAGCGCCGGCAGCAGGCGCCGCTGGTGGGTGCGGTAGTCGAGCAGCAGCGTCTCGGGTTGCCCCGCTTCGCCAAACTGGCGCCGCCTGTTGGCGTAACGGATGGCAATCGTCAGCGCGCTCTTGACGCCCGATAGCGCCGACAGCCCCACGGTGATCCTGCCACCGACCAGCGTGCCGATCATGGTGAAGAACCGTTTGGCGGCATTCTCGATCGGCGACGAATAGATGCCGTCGGGCGAGACGTCGCCGAAGCGGTTGAGCAGGTGCTCGCGCGGAACCCGCACCTGGTCGAACCAGATCCGTCCGTTATCGACGCCGTTGAGTCCTTCCTTGTGCCCGGTGTCGGCGATGCGAACGCCGGGCATCAGCCGCATCTCCGCATCGCGAACCGGCACCAGCAGCGCGTGGACACCGTGCTGCTCGCCGCCGACAACCAGCTGCGCGAACACCGTCATCATGCGACCATGCGTCGCGGCGTTGCCGATCCATTCCTTGTGGGCCGATCCCACCGGCGTGTCGATCACGAATTCACGCGTCGCGGCATCGTACGTCGCGGTGGTCTGCAGATCGCGGACGTTGGATCCGTGGCCAAGTTCCGACATGGCAAAGCCGCCGAGCAGCTCACCACGACCGATGGCGGGCAAGAAGCGCTCGTGATGCCAGCGCGTGCCGAGCAGGAGGACGCTGCCCTGGAAGAGCCCGAACTGCACGCCGAACTTGATGGTGAGCGAGAGATCATGGCAGGCGATCGTCTCGAAGGCCGCCAGAAAACCGCGCGGACTGTCGGCGCCTCCAAACTCCGGCGGTAGCGCCAGCGCGCCAATCCCGTGTTCGGCGAGGATGGCGACCCAGCTGGCCGTCAGCTCGCGATACGCGGCGTCGTCGAGTTCGTGCTGGTAGGCAAAACGCGCTTCGCTCAACAGCGTACGCACCCGAGCGCGAACGTCCTCCTCCGGTCCGTCGAGCAGCCGCTGCAGCGCAGCGACGTCGACCGGCGGCGAGGGGCGCAACGGGGCCGGCAGGCGCACACTCCGCTCGGGAATGCTCGGGCTCATGCGGTGCGCACTCCAACGGTGGCCTTCCGCTCCAGCTTGCCCCATCCTACCAGGCCGCCGCGAAGTGCGGCGACAAACGAGCGGAGCACCACGAAGTACATGATCTGCCGGTAGACAAAGCGCTGCAGGAAGACGAGCCAGGTCAGCCGGCGATCTTCCGACGGCTCCATCAGAAACGCCAGTGTCGAAGCGGCCCAGTCGACGGCGATGAAAATGCCGTACCAGAGCACGATCTTGCTCAGCGAATCGATGGCGTAGGTCGTATTGTGCTCGCGGAACATCAGCAGCACGCCGAAGAGGCTGCCGGCAAAGACCAGATCCGCCGCTGGCGCGATGAACGAGAAGAAGAGCTGGAAGATCCAGACGTTGGGCAGCGCCACGAAGCCCAGCGTTCCGGCCCGCATGCGGAAGAGCAGGTCGCGATGTTTCCAGGCGCACTGCAGCGTGCCGAACGCCCAGCGAAATCGCTGCTTGACCAGCGCACTCACCGTGTCGGGCGCCTCGGTCCACGCAATCGCGCGATCGGCGTAGGCGACACGGTAGCCGCGGCGGCCGATCGAAAGCGTCAGGTCCTGGTCTTCGGCCAGGGTGTCGTTGGAGAAGCCTCCGACTTCGGTCACCAGCGACTTGCGCCACGCGCCGATCGCACCGGGCACGACCATGATGCAATCCAGCAGCGCGAACGCACGGCGGTCGAGGTTCTGCGACGTGACGTACTCGAGCGCCTGCATCCGGGTGATCATGTTGATCCGGTTGCCGACCTTGGCATTGCCGGCCACTGCGCCCACGTGTGGATCGGCCAGCGGCGCTACCAGCTGCGTTACCGAATCGGAATCGAAGAGGGTGTCGGCATCGAGTGCCACAATGATGTCGCCGCTTGCCTGCGCAATCCCGAAATTGAGCGCGCTCGCCTTGCCGCCATTGGGCTTGGTCAGGATGCGCACCCGCGAGTCGTCGCCGAAGGCACGCTGCGCTGCGCCGAGGGTGTCGTCGGGCGAACCGTCGTCCACCACGAGAATCTCCAGCGGTCCGGCGTACTCCTGCGCCAGCAACGACTTCACCGTCGGCACAATCACGGCTTCCTCGCGGTACGCCGGAATCACCACCGACACCGCCGGCACGTAGCTGGCGACGACGCGCCGCCGGTGAAAGCGCTGCACCGCTGCGAGCGCCAGGATCACGGCCAAGCGCGCCATCGCCAGCCAGATCGCGATGTAAAAGATGTAGTAGAAGCCGACTTCGATGACACTCACCAGGCCGAACATCAGCAGTTCCACCAGCCGCGTGAACGACCCGCCGCCGGTGACCTTGGGCATCACCACCTCGGGCGGCAGTCCTGCCAGCGTTCCGAGCGACACGATGGTATCGCCCTTGGCCCGCAGTGAGTCGATCAGCCGGCCGAGAATCGCCACCGTGTGCGCGCGATTGCCACCGCCATCGTGCAGCAGGATCACGTTGCCCGCATCGTGGTCGCGTCCGAGCGCGCGCCCGTCGAGAACGTTGCTGACGATCTCGTTTCCCGTGACGCCGGCAACCCAGTCCTCACCATCCACGCTCAGGCCGGCGGTGACATATCCGAGC
>JBEPVV010000293.1:0-3178 GCA_041690795.1 Gemmatimonadota bacterium
GGACACGATGCCGAACGCCAGGTTCTGCAGCACGGGCCCATAGAGCGGCGGGGCAGTGTCGAGTTGGCCGATGCGGGTACTCCCCTCGACGGGAGTGATCTGTCCGTTGAGTACCTCACGGGTGATCTCGTTGACGGTGGCGAGCTTGCCGAGATCGGACTCGGCCGGGACGACGCGGATCATGAAGGTCTGCTGGTCGTCCTGCGGGCCGAACGACGCCATGATCGACGTGGGGGTCGAGAAGAACTGTCCCTCGATGCCGAGGCGGTCGGACGCCATCTCGAGCGCCTCTTCGAGCGCGTGCGCCGCGTAGCCGGACGTGTGCAGTGCGCGCCCGAGGCGGAGAATAAACGAACGCCGCGGATCGTTCGGCTGGTCTACGCGACCCTCCGCGTCTTGCCCTTGAGGAAATCCATCAGGAGGAACTGGCCGAGGGTCATCGGATTGGCGAAGTATGCCTTGCCGCGACAGATGCGCGACACCTGCTTCACGAACTCGACCAGCTGGCGGTCGCGGGCGAGCATGAAGGTGTTGATCATGATGCCGCTGCGGCGACAGGCCGACACCTGCGCGAATGTCGCCTTGAGAATGGCTGGGTCGAGTCCAGCCGAGTTCACGTAGATCTTGCCGTTGGGCATGGTGAGCGCCGACGGCTTGCCGTCGGTGATCATGATGATCTGCTTCATGTCCTTGCGCTGCCCGGCAAGGATCCGGCGCGCGAGGGCCAGGCCTTCGGCGGTGTTGGTGTGATATGGTCCGACCTTCACGTTGGCGAGCGCGCCCACCGGGATCTCCTCGGCCGTGTCGTGGAAGAGCACGACGCGAATGGAATCGCCGGGATATTGCGTGCGGATCAGGTGCGTCAGCGCCAGCGCGACCTTCTTTGCCGGCGTGAACCGATCTTCGCCGTAGAGGATCATCGAGTGCGAGCAATCGAGCATCAGCACGGTCGCGGCCGACGACCGGTATTCCGACTGCACCACCATCAGGTCCTGGTAGTCGAGCTCGATCGGCACCTTGAGCCCGTGCCGGGCAATCGCGCTGCTGAGCGTCGCTGGCACGTCGAGGTTGAGCACGTCGCCGAACTCGTACTGCCGGCTGGCCGCTTCGGCTTCGTTGCTGGTTGCGAGCTGTGACGTTTCGTGTGCCCCTACCGCTGACTTTCCGAGCGCACCGAGCAACTCCTTGAGCGTCTTGTAACCCAGGAAATCGGCGCCCTTCTCGCTGAGATCGAAATGGACGGTGCGGGCGGCGTCGCGCTCCTGTCCGGTGGTGGTCTGGTCGGTCTGCTGGATCGGCTGCACCGGGCCGTCAAACGTCAGGTACCCCTCGTCGGTCAGTCGCTGCACCACCTTGTCGAGGAGCTCGGCCAGGTCCTTCAGGATCTGGGCGTCCTTCGCCGCGTCACCGGTCGATTCGCCCCGCAGCAGCTTGAGCATGTCGGGCGTGAGCTGACCGGAGTCCATCAACGCCTGGAGAATGGCCCGACGGAGGTCATCCACGGACCGCCCTTCGTTGGGATCGGGCGGCTCGCCCGACCAGGGATTCCCCGCGAATCCCGACGACAGCAGGAAGTCTCCGAGCTGGTCGAGCAGCGCCTGGAGGTTGACCTGGTCGGCCATCCCGGCGACATAGCGCGAGTAGGTAGTGAAGCGGGACACGCTTCGATGTTACCACCACGTAACAGCAGAGAGAAGAGAGAAGGAAAAGGGAGAAGGGGGAGAGAAGAGAGATGAGAGAAGGTGATAACTTCTTTTCGATGACTCTCGCGCCGTTGCTCCAGCCGTTTCGCGACCTGGGCGCGAGTGCCACTCGCGGTCCGTTACGGGCACTGCGTCACGTCGATTTTCGGCGATTCCTTTCCGGCCAGGGCATTTCGCTCATCGGCACGTGGATGCAGTCGATCGCCGAAGGTTGGCTGGTGTTCGAGCTGACGCATTCCGCCTTTGCGGTTGGCCTCACCACGACGATTGCGACCCTGCCGATCCTCGGCTTGACGCTCTACGGTGGCGTGGTGGCGGACCGCGTCGACAAGCGGCGATTCATCATGCTGCTGCAGACGATCATGCTGGTGGAGGCAAGCGTGATGGCGGTGCTCACGCTGACGCATCACATCACGGTGCACTGGATCTGGGGACTGGCGGCGATTTTCGGCCTGGCCACCGCGTTCGAGGTGCCGACGCGTCAGGCATTTCTCGTCGAGCTGGTGCCGCCCGAGGACCTGGTGAGCGCCGCGGCAATCAACTCGACGACGTACAACCTCGCCCGTGTTGTCGGCCCGGCGATCGCCGGCCTGCTGGTCGCGGCGGCGGGTCCGGGGGCGGCGTTCGCGGTGAATGCGCTGAGCTACATCGCGGTGCTGATCGGTCTGTCGCGGATCCAGAAGAAGCACATGCCCAACGTCCACACCGACCGCGAATCGGTCTTCACCGGGCTCCGCTTCATCGGTTCGCGGCCGGTGCTCAAGGCACTGGCGTGGCAGATGGTCTTGCTGACGGTATTCGCCGGCAGCTTTGTCCCGATCCTGGCCGTGTTCGCGCGGGAGACGCTCGACGTCGATGCGACGGGCTACGGACTGCTGACATCGGCCGTCGGTTTTGGCGCCGTGATCGGTGCCATCGGCATGGGCGCGGTGAGCACGCGGTTTTCACGGCCGCGCGTCGCGACTGTGTCGGCGACGGTGCTCGGAGTGATGGTGCTGCTGCTTTCGATCGCACCCAATCTTCCCGTCGCACTCCTGATCCTCGCCTGCACCGGTGGCGCGATGGCGAGCCAGGGGATCGTGACGGCCACGGGGCTGCAGCTGTCGGCGCCGTCGGAGCTGCGAGGCCGGGTCATGGCGGTGTACTCCTTCGTCGTGCTCGGCATGGCGCCACTCGGCGCGTTCCAGGCGGGATTCGTGGCTGAACATCTTGGCGCGCGCTGGAGCATCGCCATCAGCGGTGCGATCTGTCTGTGCGGCACAGCGATCCTGCGCCGTCGACTCTGGTATGGCACGGAGGTCTGATGCTGATCACCATTTCGCGTGAATACGGGGCGGGCGGTTCATCGGTCGCGCATCTCGTCGCCGAACGCCTGGGGTGGCGACTGGTCGACAACGAATTGCTGGAGGAGATTGCGCGCCGCGCGGGGATGAGTCTCGAAGATGCCGCGAATATCGTCGAACGCGGCCCGACCT
>JBEPVV010000294.1:0-3169 GCA_041690795.1 Gemmatimonadota bacterium
CGCCCGCATCGCCTGCTGCACCGGTTGCGCCGCCAGCTGGAGACGCGCCGCTCCCCTGAGGGGCCAGCGGCTATGCCCACTCCTGGACGGCCGCTCCCAGCACCGACAGGTCGGGCCGCACGCCCAGCCCCGGCTCGCGCGACGCCGCAAGCCGTCCGGCGTGGCGCTGCGGTGCGCCATCGGCAAACGCGACGGTGACGTAGGAGTTGAAGTCGGTCGACGAGAAGAGCAAGCGCTCCGGTGTGCTGTGCGCGAGGTGCGCGATCGCCGCCGTCGTGATGTCGCCGCCCCAGGTGTCCTCGATCGTCATCGCAATCCCCAGCGACACGCAGAGGTCGCGAATCTGCCGCGCCCGCGTGAGTCCGCCGACCTTGGAGATCTTGAGGTTGATCACGTCCATCGCCTGGTCGGCCACCGCGCGCACCAGCATGTCGATGCCGTCGACCACCTCATCGAGGATGAACGGCCGATTGGTGTGCCGGCGCACCGCCAGACACTCTTCGTACGACCGGCACGGCTGTTCGATATAGACATCGATGTCGCGCACGGCATCGGCGACCCGGATCGCGGCGTGCTGCGTCCAGCCGGTGTTGGCATCGGCGATCAGCACATCGCCCCGCTGCAGCACGGCGGCTGTCGCGCGGATCCGCTCGATATCGGTGTCGGGTTCGCCACCGACCTTGAGCTGGAACTTGGTGTACCCCTCGCTACGATAGTGGGCAATCCGCTCGGCCATCTCCGCCGGTGCGGCTTGCGAAATCGCGCGGTATAGCGCAAACGTGTCTCCGACGTGCCCGCCCATCAGTGTCGCGACCGGCAAACCGCTGGCCTTGCCGAGCAGGTCCCAGCACGCCATGTCGATCGCCGACTTGACGTACGGGTGACCGCGCATCGCGCTGTCCATGCGATCGTTGAGGAGGCCGAGCGCAAGGGGGTCGGCACCGATCAGCTGCGGCGCAAGCTCGGCGATGCCGGTGCGCGCGCCGCGCGCGTAGGCCGGGAGGTACGCCGGGCCGAGGGGGCAGATCTCGCCCCAACCGGTCAGCCCTGCGTCGGTGTCGACCGCAACCACCGTCGAATCGAAGACCGAGACCGCGTTGCCGCCCGACCACTTGTAACTCCCTTCGTGCAATGGCAGGTCGATCTGGTAGACCCGGATTCCGGTGATCCGCATCAGGCCACGATCGCGGCGTTGCGCGACGACATCCACAGCGTCGCGGAGGTGTAGAGCAGGACACCAACGACCACCCACTTGACGATCGTCAACGGGAGACTGGTGATGACATATGTCGCGAGCAGCACGCCAGGAATGCCGCCGACTGCCAACCCGAGCGACGCCCTTCGATTGAAGCGTCCCGACCGGTAGAACCGGATCGCAGCGGCGGGAAGTATCAGCGACGCTGCGCAGGCCATGATCGGCCACACCGCTCGCGAGTTCATCCCCAGCATGTACGTCACCGCCATCGTCGGAGCATAGTTTCCGATTCCAAGCGAGGTCAGCGACCCGATCACGATACTGGCAACGATCGCGATCACGAGGCTCAACCCCCGAAAAGCGATGACGCCTTCCTCCTTGGTGAGAACGAACAGCAACCGGATTGCGATGAAGCTCGCGGTGATCAGCAACGCGATCGCCATCGCGCGCTGGATTTGGCGCTTCGGCCATTTGACCACGATACCCGTGCCGAACCATGCTCCCAGTCCGCCGGCCACCACCATGCTCACAATCGTCACGTTATCGATCAGTGCGTTCAGCGTGATGAGGAAGGTGATGGCCTCGAGCATCGTCGGTATGGCGTGCCCGACGTTGAGCGTTCCCGGGATCTCGTCATCTTCGACGAACCGGCCCAACCGCAGCGCGGCGGTGGTCGTCGCGAACGACCCGATGCCGAGGGTATCGAAGAAATCGGTCGCGGTCCCGAGGAGCAACAGACCCGCCATCGGCGTCGCGCGCGTGGTCCTGGGTGCGGTGTCCGGCGAGGTGGGCATCAAGTTCCTTCCGTAAACGATGGGTGAGCGACTGTGAGCGCGCGTCGACCGGGTCCCGGCAATGGCGTGGTGCGTATGGTCCTGGGGTGGTGCGGCATCGCACGCCGTTGCGGCTGCGACCCGGATGATAGCAGGATTGGGCTTCTGGTCCCACTAGCCGAGGGCTGTGAGCGTCGATAAACTTCTGGATGACACGATTGCGCCCGGGCTACGGCCTTACGTTCGACGACGTGCTGCTCGTCCCGCGACATTCTACCGTCCATCCCCGGAACGTCAACACCTCGAGTCGCTTCACCCGCAGCATCCCGCTCAACATTCCGCTTGTCGCCGCCGCCATGGACACCGTCACCGAATCGGAGATGGCAATCGCGATGGCGCGCGCCGGCGGCATCGGCGTGCTGCACAAGAACATGTCGATCGACCGGCAGGCTGCCGAGGTTGATCGGGTGAAGCGCAGCGAGAGCGGCATGATCATGAATCCGATCACGCTTGGCCCCGAACGACCGATTCGCGAGGCCCACGCGCTGATGCGCCGCTTCCGGATTTCCGGTGTGCCGATCGTCGATGGCGCAGGGCGGCTGATCGGCATCATCACCAATCGTGACCTCCAGTTCGAATCGAACCTCGAGCGGCCGATTGCCGAAACGATGACCCGCGCCGGACTGATCACCGCACCGGTCGGCACCACGCTGGCGGAAGCCGAAGCGCTGCTCGCGCGCCACAAGATCGAGAAGTTGCCGGTGGTCGACGCGACCGGTGTGCTGAAGGGCCTGATCACCGTCAAGGACATCTTCAAGCGCCGGGATTTTCCTGACGCCAACAAGGATCTGCACGGACGCCTTCGCGTCGCCGCCGCCGTCGGCACCGGTGCCGAAGCGAAGCTGCGCGCGAAGGCTCTGGTCAGCGCCGGCGTCGATGTGCTGGTGGTCGATTCGGCGCATGGACACTCGGCCGGCGTGCTCGAAACGGTCGCGTCCCTCCGCGAGGCGTTTCCCGACGTACAATTAGTGGGCGGCAACATCGCCACCGAAGCCGGGGCGAGAGCGCTGGTCGAGCGCGGCGTCGATGCGGTCAAGGTCGGTATCGGGCCGGGCTCGATCTGCACGACGCGCGTCGTGACTGGCGTGGGCGTGCCGCAGATGACCGCGATCATCGACGCCGTCGCGGGAGCGGGCGACAT
>JBEPVV010000295.1:0-3138 GCA_041690795.1 Gemmatimonadota bacterium
GGACGCGCGTCATCAGCGACGGAGGCGGACGCACCGGTCCCTCGATATCGGTGAATGCTCTCGTCCACGGCACGCCCGCCCACCCTGCGTCGTCAAGGCGGCCATCGACGACGATCCCGGCCGTGCGGCGCGGCGCGAGATAGCGCGGTGGCGCGGGCATCGTGCGCTGTACCTGCAGGCGGGGAACGGTCTGGTCGCCCGTCGCCGGCGGCGCGATTCTGCCCGGGCTGCACGCCATGGCGGCCGCAAGACTCGCCAGCAATGCGAGAATCCGGCGGCTCCCTCCTTCCCCGACCCGTAACCTGACGCCATACTTAGTCATCGTTGGACCGCCTCCCGTCTTCCTTCGCCGATGCCCCGGTCGCTGAAGTCTCTCGCATGGAGATTCGCATGACGACTCGTCGTTCCTTTCTTTCGGGTCTTGCCGCCGCCGGTGTCGCCGCCCCGGGCTTTCATCCCCGCGCCATCGCTTCGCTGGTTCGAGCCAACGCGGGAAGCGCCGGTGCGCCGGATGACGAAACCTACTGGTCGGAGATCCAGCGGGCGTTCGATTCCGATCGCACGATGATCAACCTCAACAACGGCGGCGTGAGCCCGACGCCCTCGCACGTCCTCGAAGCGATGATCCGCGACCTCCGGTTCAGCAACGAGCTGCCGGCGGAACACATGTGGAGCGTGCTGGAGCCGCGGATCGAGAGCGTGCGCCGTGACCTGGCGCGCGAGTTCGGCTGCGACCCCGAGGAGATGGCGATCACCCGTAACGCCTCCGAGGCGAACGAGATCGCGATCATGGGTCTCGAGCTCAAGCGCGGCGACGAAGTGGTGGTGACCAACCAGAACTACGGCCGGATGCTCAACACCTGGGATCAGCGCGCCCGCCGCGAGGGGATCGTCGTCAAGCGGATCTCGTTCAAGGTGCCGCCGCCGTCCGACGCCTACATCGTTGACCAGTTCCGCGCCGCCATCACGCCGCGCACCAAGGTGATCGAGTTTCCGCACATCACCAACCTGACCGGCCAGATCATGCCGGTGCGCCAGATCATCGACATGGCGCGGGCGCAGAACATTCAGGTGCTCATCGACGGCGCGCACGCGTTCGCGCACTTCCCATTCAAGCGCGACGACCTCAACGTCGACTACTATGGCACCTCGCTGCACAAGTGGCTGCTGGCGCCGATCGGCACCGGCTTCCTTTACGTACGGAAGGAAAAGCAGAAGGCGCTCTGGCCGCTGATGGCCGCGGCCGAAACACAGAACAACGACATCCGCAAGTTCGAGGAGATCGGCACCCATCCGGCCGCGAATCACAACGCGGTGTCGGCGGCGCTCGCGTTCCATCGCGGCATCGGCGCCGACCGCAAGATCGCGCGGCTCCGCTTCCTCCGCGACCGCTGGGCCAAACGGCTGACCGCGGAGAACCCCCGCATCACGGTGTTGACTCCGCTCGACAACAAGCAGGCCGGTGCCATCGGACTGATGCACGTCGAAGGTGTCGACACTGCGCAGTTGAGCAGCTGGTTGCTGCACCAGCATCGGATCGTCAACACGCCGATCATCCACGCCGAGTTCAACGGCATTCGCGTCACGCCCAACGTCTACACGACGCTGGATGAAATCGACACCTTCGGCGACAAGATGCTGCAAGCGGTCAACCGCGGGATCGCGTAGGGTCTCCCGATGACTGACGCCCCACGCAAGCCGCGCGAAGACGAAATCGACGTCTTCGGCCTGACCCATCAGGGTAAGGTCCGCTCGTCAAACCAGGATCATTTTCTCCTGGCCGCGCTCATGCGGCAGCTCGCCGTGATCTCGACCTCGCTGCCGCCCACGGAATTGCCCGTGGAAGGTGACCGGATGGCCTTTCTCGCGATGATCGCCGATGGCGTCGGCGGCCGCGAGAACGGCGAGGAAGCGAGCCGCCTCGCGCTGGAAGAAGCGACGCAGTACCTGTCGCAGTGCACCGAATGCTACTATCACGCCGACGCACAATCTGACGTCTTCATCGAGACGCTGCAGGCCGCCGCCACCCGCTGCCACACGCGCGTCGTCGAACGCTCCGCCGAACACCCCGATCATCGCGGCATGGCCACCACCCTCACCCTGTGGATCGGCGTGTGGCCGTGGGCCTACCTGCTGCAGGTGGGCGATTCGCGCTACTACCTCTTCCGCAAGAACCAGCTGACTCAGGTCACGCGCGACCAGACCATGGCACAGGAGCTCGTTGATCAGGGTGTGATGACGCGCTCGATGGCGTTCTCCTCCCGCTGGGCCAACGTGCTCTCGAGCTCGATCGGCGGCCAGCAGACGGCACCGGTCGTCACCCGCATGCCGCAGGACTGGGAAAGCGTCCACCTGCTCTGCAGCGACGGGCTCACCAAGCATGTGTCCGACGAGCGCATCGCCGAACGGCTGCGCACCATGCGCTCGGCGCGCGAGGCGTGTGAAACGCTGCTGCAAGATGCACTGGACGCTGGGGGCACCGACAACATCAGCATCATCGTGGGGCGCGCCCTCGATCGCGGGACGGCGTCGCCCGCGACATGAGCGGCGTGGCCCGGATTCGCTCCTTCGTCGCCGCCCTGCTGTTCGGAGTCTCGGCCGTCGCCGCGCAGGACGTCCCGGCCGCGCGACTCGCCGCTCGCGAGAACTTCCGCAATGCGGGGCTCGGCCTCTTCATCCACTGGGGCGTCTATTCGCAGCTGGGACAGGGCGAGTGGGTGATGCAGAACCGCAGCATTCCCGTGGGCACGTACGAGTGGCTCGCGTCGGCCTTCAATCCGGTGAAGTTCAACGCACGCGAGTGGGTGACTGTCGCGAAGGACGCTGGCGCGCGCTACATCACCATCACGTCACGGCACCATGACGGCTTCGCGATGTTCGCGTCGAAGGCGAACTCCTACAACATCGTCGACTGGACGTCGTTCAAGCGCGACCCGCTGAAAGAACTGGCGGATGAATGCCATCGCCAGGGAATCATGCTCATCTTCTACTACTCGCAACTCGACTGGCATAACCCCGAGTACTTCCCCCGCGGCAACACCGGCAAGGAGTCGGGCCGTCCAGAACATGGCGACTGGAATCAGTATCTCGCCTTCATGAACCAGCAACTTACCGAATTGCTCAGCAACTACGGCACAA
>JBEPVV010000296.1:0-3137 GCA_041690795.1 Gemmatimonadota bacterium
GACTGGCTCTGCGAAGCCGCGCTCGACAGCTACCTGCCGCTGGTTGCGCTGCTCGATGAACTCGAAGCACGCGGCGCCGACGCCTCGTTCACGCTGGGCGTGACGCCGATCCTTGCTGCGCAGTTTGCACACCCGTCGTTTCGCGCCGAGCTCGACCTCTACTTCGCCAATCGCCTCGAAACGATCGGCGAGGCCGAAGAGTCGTTGCGATCGACCGGCGACGTCGACCTGCTGCCGCTGGTACCCTACTGGCGAGCCCACATCAAGACGCTGCAGGCAACGTGGCATCGGATCGACAAGGACCTGATCAGCACATTGCGCCGTCATGCGCTGGCCGGACGAATCGAACTCATCTCCTCTGCCGCGACGCACGGATTCCTGCCGCTGCTCGCACGCGACGAGAGCATTCGCCTGCAGTTGCTCGTGGGGCGTTCCGAACACCAGCGTCATTTCGGCGACCTGCCCTCGGGATGCTGGCTGCCGGAGTGCGCCTATCGGCCCGAGGGTGAGTGGCAACCGTTGCCGAGTGCGCCGCACGCTGACTGGCGTGATGGCATCGAAGCCCACCTGCGCTACGCCGGCTTCCAGTGGTTCTTCGTCGACGCCCACATGGTCGATGCCGGCGAGACCTACGATCTCTACACCGGCAACACGCGACTCCAGGTGGCGCAAGGCACCCGGTCACCGTATCGCGCCTATCGCATCGGCGACGCGAAGCGGAGTCGACCGGTGAGCGTGCTGGTGCGCGATCCGACGGCCACCTCGCAGGTCTGGAGTCGGCACGGTGGCTACCCCGGCGACGGCCGCTACCTGGAATTCCACAAGATCCGTCACCCGGGCGGGCTCAAGCTGTGGCGCGTGACCGACGCGAGCGCGGATCTTGGTGCCAAGGGGCCGTACCAGCCGGAGCGGGCAGCCGATGCGGCATCGCAGCATGCGTGGCACTTCAAGCAGCTGCTCGAAGCCACCGCGGCGGGCGCCGCACCGTCTGATCGCGCGATCATCGCGCCCTTCGACACCGAGCTCTTCGGCCACTGGTGGTTCGAGGGAATGGACTTCCTGCGCTACCTCTATCGCGACCTGGCCGCGACTGGTGACGTAGCGCCTGCGACGGCTGGCGGTGCGCTCGCAGCGTCACCGGCCGAGAGCTCGCTGCGCATGAGCGCCGGTTCGTGGGGAAAGAACGGCGACTTCTCGATGTGGCTCGCGCCCGAGACCGAGTGGACGTGGGAACGTCTCTGGCCGCTGGAGGCGCGCTTCTGGGATGCAGTACCATCGGTGATGGAACGATGGGACGCGCGCCCGGTCCTCGAACAGGCCGCGCGCGAACTGCTGCTCGCCCAGTCCTCCGACTGGCAGTTCATCATCTCGACCGGCGCGGCTGGCGACTACGCGACGAAGCGCTTCAACGAGCACTGCGACGCCCTGGCGCTGCTGCTGCCCTTCCTCGAAGACGAGCACTCCGATCTTGGCGCGGGCCGGCGACATGCGCATGCGCTCGAACAACTCGACGGGCCGTTCCCCGACCTCATCGGTGCGATCGCGGCCGCCTCCGACGTTCCGGCACATTGAGCAGCGGGGCGCGGCATCTCGTCATTCACGGTCACTTCTACCAGCCGCCGCGCGAAGATCCCTGGCTCGACCTGGTGCCACGCGAAGCGAGTGCGGCGCCTGATCACGACTGGAACGAACGGATCACGCGGCAGTGCTATCTCCCGCTCGCCGAAGGACGCCTGCTCGATGCTGCGGGCAACATTCGCGGCACCCTGAACGCGTTCGCCTGGTGCTCGTTCGACATTGGCCCAACGCTCTTCCGATGGTTCGACAGCCACGCGCCAGCGGTCGGTCGCGCGATCGTCGCTGGCGATCGTGAATCCGTCGGCCGGCTCGGTGCAGGAAATGCGCTGGCGATGCCGTACCATCACATCATCCTCCCGTTGCTCTCACGCCGCGACAAGGTCACCGAGGTGCGCTGGGGAATTCGCGACTTCCGCGCGCGTTTCGGTCGCGAGCCCGACGGGATGTGGCTTCCCGAGACCGCTGTCGACGACGAGACACTCTCGGTGCTGGCGCAGGAAAAGATTCGCTTCACCGTACTCGCGCCCAACCAGGTGGCCAACGCGCCGCCGGCCGGGCGACCGGGGCGCTGGACCGGGCCCGACGGCCGTAAGCTGGCGATCTTCGCCTACGATGGTGCGGCCTCGCATCAGGTGGCGTTCGGGCCGGCGTTGGACGACGCTGCAGCGTGGGAAGCGACGCTGCTGGCTGCGCCCGGCGCTCTTGACGAGGGGCCAACGATCACCGCGCTGGCAACCGATGGTGAGACGTTCGGTCACCACCACCGCTTCGGCGACCTCGCGCTGGTGGCGCTGCTCGATCGCCTGCGCCATCGCCAAGGCGTGCAGCCCACCAATTTTGCGGCGGTGCTTCGCGAGGTCGCGCCGGACCACGACGTGCACATCGTCTCGCCGAGTTCGTGGAGCTGCATTCACGGCATCGATCGCTGGCAGCGAGATTGCGGCTGTCGATTCGACCCTGCCACATCGCAGGCCTGGCGCGTGCCACTTCGTGAAGCGCTCGTCGCCCTGTCGGGCGGGCTCTCAGGCGCCGTCGATCGTCTCTGGCCCGCCACAGACGGAGATCGCTGGGACGCCCAGGCTGCGGCCGGTCCGCTGCTCGACGGTGACATCAGCCTCTCCGTCGCGGCGCGCACTCTGCTCGATGTCGAAGAAAATACGCTCGCGATGTTCACGTCATGCGCCTGGTTTTTCGATGACATCGGTCGGCTCGAACCGCAGATTGTTCTGCGTCACGCCGCGCGTGCGCTCGATCTGCTCCCCGCGCTGGAACGGGACAGGCTCCAGTCGCAGCTCGTCACGACGCTCGCGTCGGCGCAGAGCAACGATCCCGCCAAGGGTGATGGTGCCGCGATCTGGTATCGTGACGTGATGCCCGCCACAATCGGCCCAGCGCGACTGGTCGCGGGCCTGGCAGCGCTGCGTGAGCTCGCCCCCGACGCACTCGATCACCTGCGCATGCCGGCTCACACCTGGCGGATGCACGATGATGACATCGTCTTGCGTCATGCCCGGACGGGTGCCGAGAGTGCATGGCAAGCGGAGTGCCTGGTGTACGGC
>JBEPVV010000297.1:0-3129 GCA_041690795.1 Gemmatimonadota bacterium
ATCGTGGCCACCACCATCGAAAGCAGTGGCGACCAGTACCCCTGCACAAAGTGCGGGAGATCGCCACGCTGCAGCGCGGCTGACAGGTCAAGGTATGAGACACCGTCGGGATTGATCGCCTTGCGCGAGAGGTACCCCAACGTCACGCAGAGAATCGCGGCCACGATCGCGACTGTGTCCAGCAGCCGGCGCGAGACCGTGGTGACGGTCTGGGTCGGTGGTTCTGCTGGCGGCTGCGCTGCCACGGGCGCGGATTTGCGACGCTTCCCCATTCTTCCTCGCGGTCGTGCGACCGTGGCCCCGGATCGAACATCCGATGGTGTGCAAGCAACCTAGGCGTGCGACGGTCCCGGAGGTCAACGGGAGACCGTCATCCTCCCGCGAACCATTTCCAGGGCCCCCGTGTCCAACCTCGCCAGAAGATGCTGAATGCGGATCGGGCCGTGATCGATGCGGCAGGTGACGGGGAATCGTCCCTCATCGCGCGCGCCGCGAGCGGGGACCGGGCCGCCGCACGCGCGCTCTACGATCGGCATGCGTCGCGGGTCTACCGGCTGGCGTACCGGATGTGCGGCGACCAGGACCTGGCCGCCGACCTGACGCAGGACGTCTTCGTCCGGGTCTTCGGTCAGCTGGGTCAGTTCCGCGGCGACGCTGCCTTCTCGACCTGGATGCACCGGGTGGCCATCAACACCTGCCTCAACGCGCTCCGGAAGGTGAAGCGGTTCCGCACGCGCGAAGTCGCGCTGGAGCAGGCGGACGAACGTCCCGGTGCCGCGTCGGACCGCGATCCTGTGCTCCATGCAGCGTTGAGCACCGCGATCGACGCACTGCCGGAGCCACTCAGGGTGGCGCTGGTGATGCACACGATCGAAGGCTATACCCACGGCGAAATCGCCGACGCACTGGGCATCGCCGAAGGAACGAGCAAGAGCCGGGTGTTTGATGCCCGGGCACGCCTGCGCGAGACGCTGGCGACACATGGCAAGGAGTACAACGATGGATGATCGGGAACTCGATGAACTGCTCGACGATGCGTCGCGGCACTGGCGTGTGCCGGTGGACCCGCCGCTCGAGCGTATCTGGGAGGCCGTGGCGGCCGAAAGGTTCGCGCGGCGCCACCGCAGTCCCCAGTGGTTGACGATGGCGATCGCCGCAATGGTCGCGTTGACGGTTGGGGTGCTGGGCGGGCGCTGGTCGGTGCGCTCTCCTGCATCGGCGCGTCCCACCATAGTCGCCGCAACCCCCGACCCGTTGATCGTCGAACACGCCGGTGACATTCCCGATCAGCGGGCGATGGGCGAACTCCTCGGCCGCACCGCCGTGCTGCTGGCCGCGCTCCCGCCGGATAGTGCCTCGGCCTCCATCGATCCGCAGATCGCTCGCGAAGGCGCGCGCCTGCTTGCCACCACTCGCGTGCTGCTCGACTCGCGGCTGGGCGCCGACACCAAGCTCCACAATCTCCTGCAGGACCTGGAGCTCGTGCTGGCGCAGGTCGCGCGCATCGAGCCGAGGCACCGCGCCAACGACATGGAATTCATCCAGACCGCACTCGACGAACACGATATCGTGCCCCGGCTCCGGTCCGCCGCCGCCGACCTTTCTCTCGACGAATTCTAGAGGCAACCATGTATCGCATCCTGTCAGTTGTGCCAGTGTTCGCTGCCGTTGTCGTGTCCGCCCAGGTGCCGCCGAAGGCTCCGGCCCCGGCCAGACCTCCAACGCCGGCAGTTGCACCCATGGTCGACTCGTGGTCGGTGGTGGGTCCCGCGTATGCGCCGTATTCCGAGTTCGATTTCGACAAGAGCCTCAACTACAACAACAAATACGACTTTGCCTACAGCGACAGCTACAACGTCGCGATGGATCGCCTCGACTACTCGATCAACAATCTTGCCCTCGACAACCTGAAGCTCGCCACCCGATTTGACGCCCTGAACAGCCTCAATTTCGACGTAGGCGGCCTCCGTGGGCTCGGTTCCGGTAACCCCGAGCGGTGGGTGCGCGACGACCCGGCCGACTCGCTCTACCGCGACGCGCGCGACCAGCTGAATCATGGTGATTATCGCCGGGCTGCTCAGCTCTTCAAGTCGTTGCCGCAGAAATTCCCCAACTCGGTCTACGTTGCCGACGCGCAGTACTGGGAGGCCTTTGCGCTCTACCGGATCGGCGGCACGCCCGAGCTGCAGGAGGCGCTCGCGGTGCTCGAGGCACGCAAGCCCACGGTTCGCGACGACCCTCGAGGTGGCAATGGTGTCCCGAATGCGTCCGGTGGCCGCGGCGCGATCAGCGTCGGGGGGCAGACGTCGGTGGGATATGGCGTTGGCCGCGGGGTCAGTGTTTGGAGTGTCCGCGGCGAAACTGACGCGGCCGGCCTCGCCGCGCGCATCGCCAACGTGCTGTCGTCGCGTGGCCTGGCCGACAACGCCAGCGTCAAGCGCGCGCTGGCGTCGGGCGGAAACAACTGCGACCAGGAAGATCAGTCGGTCCGCGCCGAGGCCCTCGGTGCGCTGATGCAGAACGATCCGGAAACGGGCCGGACGATGGCGGCCAAGATTCTCGGCAATCACGACGAGTGTTCGATCCCCTTGCGCCGGAATGCGGTGATGCTGATCGGCTCGCGTCGCGATGACGCCGCGGTCAACACGCTCATCCCCGTCGCCAAGTCCGATCCATCGCCCGGCGTGCGTGCGGCCGCCGTGAACTACCTGGTGTCAACGCAAAGCGAGTCTGCGCTCAACGCAGTGATCGCGATCTCGCACAGCACCGACGATGTCCAGATCCAGCGGATGGCCGTCAGCGCCCTGGGGCAGAGTACCAATCCCCGCGCTCGCGCCGAAGTGCGCTCGATCATCGAAAACAACAGCGCAAACGAGCCGTTGCGAGTCAGCGCGCTCGAAGGGCTCGATCGTGATCGAATGACCGCCGACGATGCCGCGTGGCTCCGCGGCCTCTATACTCACACCACCAGTCCACGCGTCAAGGAACGGATCATCCAGATCGTAGGCCGGGCCGGGGGCGACGCAAACGCGCAGTGGCTGATCGCGCTGGTCCGCAACGAGGAGGAGCCGCTGGATACCCGCAGCGTCGCGCTTGAGCGTGCGGGCCGCACCATGGACCTGCTCACAC
>JBEPVV010000298.1:0-3127 GCA_041690795.1 Gemmatimonadota bacterium
CCCGTTGCTGCTGGGCGAGTTTGTCGAGGCCGCTGGCGAGGACGTTCGCGTGACCGAGGCATTCCGGAACCTGATCCGGGAGGGCACTTGCGCGGCGTTGGCCGAAGCCGGGCGCACGGCCGATCCGAGGCTTCGCGGCGCGGCCCACAAGGTCGTGTCGGCAATGTCAGCATTCCTGCGTTCGCCGCTGGCAGAAGATCCGTTCATCAAGAAGGGTGGCGGCTTCCAGCTGCACCCTGAAGCGACGCCTCCGACGTGGTGGTCGCTGGCGATGCTGTCTGCCATGCCGTCACTGCAGCGGGAACGGGCCGGGTTCCTCGAGCGACTCGGCCAGTACCTGGCCCAGCCTGCGCCAGATCGATCCTACATGGCGGCAATCGGCAACTACACGATGAAGCCGAATTACATCCTGCTCGGCGACCCGATCGAACTCGATCCCAAGGCCAAAGGGCTGCCGAAAGACATTCCCCTCGCACTGCACTTCGTCGAACTGCTCGCCGGGATTGGTATCCAGCAGCTCCTTGCCGCGCCGAGCGCGTCGCGCGGCTTCAGCCGCCTGCTCGAAGACCTCGACGGCGACGGGATCTGGCATCCAAAAAATCTTCGCTCGCAGCCCAAGGCGAGTACTCCTATCACATACCACTGCTGGCCACTGGCACCGGATGACGGCGAGCTCGCGTCGCGGCAGGCGGACATCACTTTCCGACTGGCGTGCATCGCACGGCGCCTTGGTTGGCAGCTCGAGTATTCGTGAAAACAGCCGGTGCCATTGACCTGACACCGTTCGGTTTCACCCCGACGGAGAGCCTGATTTACGAGGTGCTCCTGCGTGGCGGGCCTGGGACGGGGTATACGATCGCGCGGGCTGCCGGCCTCGCGCGCGCCAACGTGTATGCGGCCCTCGAAGGGCTGGTGAGCAAGGGCGCAGCCCGGGTCGGTGACGGGCGGCCGAAGCAGTACCGCCCTGAACCACCGAGCACGCTGTTGGCCCGCCTCAGCGACCGGCAGGGGGAGGCGATGGAAGCGCTCAGCAGCGCGCTGGTGGCACTTGCCGCTCCCGACACGGCGACCCTCGTTGAACTCGCGTCGGCGCGGGGAGCGCTGCAGCTGATGGCGCACGAAATTGCCCGGGCCGAAACCAGCGTCGAGCTCATCGCTCCACCTGATGGATGCCTCGCGCTGGCGCCGCAGCTTCGGCGGGCGATCTCGGTGGGAGTTTCAGTCGATGCGAATTCTACCGGCCCAGCCCCGCTCGGCGTCGTGCCGGTGAACATCATCCCGGCTGGCGATTGGCCGGGCGAGCCGGTGCTGCTCGTCGTCGACACGCGCACGGCGTTGATCGGAAGCCGCGACGGCGAACGTTTCTCGGGCCACTGGGGGAGCGGCGTGGCGTTCGTAGCGGCTGCGCGCCGGGCGTGCGCGGCTCTCAAGGAAGGACAGTAGTAAATGGTCGGGCCAACCGCAGGAGATGACGACGAAGCGTTCGCCGCGCTCAGGCGGGATTATCTCCGAGACGCGCCCGAACGACTTGCCGAGCTTCGAAAGGACCTGGCCGCCTTTCGCGCCGGAGAACAGGACGCGCTCGAGTCGCTGCGTCAGCGGTTCCACCGACTGGCCGGTTCGGGCGGGTCGTACGGATTTCCCGGTGTCACCGACATCGCGCGTGAGATGGAGCACTGGATCCTCACGCCGCCAGCCCCGACACCGCAGAAAGGCGATCGCTTCGAACGCGCGATCCAGGATCTCCGCACCGTCTTCGACGCAGCAGCCGGTGATCTCGACATGCCCACCGTGCTTGGACGCCTGCCAGGATTCGGCTATCGCGCGCTGATCGTGATGCTCGACAGCAAGGTGCGCGACGGCATCGCGGCAGCGCTTCAGAAGAGCGGCTTCGAGCTCGAAGTACATGACGGCGATGTCGATCCGTGGGACGTACCTCCGTCGCGACGCCCCGACCTGGTCGTCATCGGCACCGACATCGGCGAAGAAGCACTCGTCCTCGCGCGCTACTGGGCGGCGGCGACGCCCGAGCGTCCGCGCGCCGTCGTGCTCGCCGATCCGGGTGAACAACTCGATCGACTCCGGACCGCCGCAGCCGGCCTCGATGCTGTGTTCGGCCCTGCCGCGCTGCCCGCGGAGCTGGCGCTCTACGCGCGCGGACTCGCACGCGTCGGCGCTCCCCCGCCGAACGTCATCGTCGTCGAGGACGATCCGGCGCAGGCACAACTGTTCGCCACGTGGCTTGGACAGTTGAACGCACGGGTGTCGCTATGCAGCAATGCTGAAGCGGCGCGCGAGACGCTGGCACACGAGCTTCCCGACCTTGTGCTTCTCGACGTCGACCTGCCCGACGTCGACGGCTACGCCATCGCGCGGTTGATCCGCCAGGATCCGCGCCTCGCGCTGGTGCCGATCGTCTTTCTCACCGCCCGGCATTCACTGGCGGATGAGATGGAAGGGCTGCGCGCGGGCGGTGACGACTTCATCGCCAAGCCGGTGGATCGCAGCCACCTGCTGCAGGTGGTGCTGACGCGCACCGAGCGCGGGCGCAGGATTCGGGAGCTGGTGCATCGTGACGGTCTCACTGGGGCGTTGAATCACGCGACGCTAATGGCTGAGCTCGAGCACGCGGTGGCGTTCTCTGCGCGCCATGGTGAGCCGCTCTGCTTCCTGATGCTCGACCTTGATCACTTCAAGAGGATCAACGATACGCACGGACATCTAACCGGCGACCAGGTGCTCATCCACGTCGCATCGGTATTCCGCAAGGCAATTCGCAATTCCGACCTGCTCGGTCGCTACGGGGGCGAAGAGTTCGGAATCATCCTTCGCCGCTGCCCGCCCGCGAACGCCCGCGTCATCGCAGAAAAGCTGCGGCTGGCGCTGGCGGAGAGCCCATTGAAGCTACGCGATGGAACGGAGATTTCAGCGCGCGTGAGCATCGGCATCGCGACGTTCATCGGAGAAGAAGAACGGTCGGCCGCCGAAATTACGCTGGCGGCCGACCGGGCACTCTATCTCGCCAAAGCGTCGGGACGCGATCGGGTAGAAATGGGGTGAGAGACAGGTGAGCGGCGAAAGACGAAAGACTAGAGCATCATTCGCCTTGCGCCTCTCCCTGCCATCA
>JBEPVV010000299.1:0-3122 GCA_041690795.1 Gemmatimonadota bacterium
CCGCAATCGACCCAGTGCAGCGCCGTTGCGACCCCCCGGGCCCATTCCGCCCGTCGGCTGGCGGCCCAGTCCCGCGACGCGCGCGGGGTGAACACCGTCAGCCCCCCCAGTTCGGTTGCCGGCGGAAGGTGACCGCCGACGCCGATCGCTGCCAGGCGCGCTGCGCCGTAGGCGGTCAGCTCCACAGCCGCGGGACGCTCCACCGGAACTCCAAGCAGGTCGGCCTGCCACTGCATCAGCCAGTCATTCTGCGCGGCACCGCCGTCAACGCGCAGCGCCGACACGCCACCCATCGCTTCGACCAGGTCTGCCACGGAGTGCGCGATCGCCTCCAGCGTGGCACGGACCAGGTGGGCGCGGGTGGTCCCCCTGGTCAGCCCGGTCAGCGTGCCACGCGCCTCGGGATTCCAGTGCGGAGCGCCGAGCCCGGTGAAAGCGGGTACCATCACCACACCTCCGGTATCCAGAACACTGGCCGCAAGCGCCGCGCTCTCGGCCGCATGCTCCAGCAATCCGAGTCCATCGCGAAGCCATTGCACCGCCGCGCCCGCGATGAACACGCTTCCTTCGAGTGCCCAGGCGCGGTCGCCGCGGCTCGAGCTCGCAATCGTCGTGAGGATTCCGGGCGCAGCTGCCGGCAGGTCGTCGCTGCCGGAGTACCGTAGCAGGAAGGCGCCGGTGCCATACGTCACCTTGGCTGCGCCCGCCGTGACGCAGCCGTGGCCAAAGAGCGCCGCCTGCTGATCACCCGCCACGCCGGAAATCGGGAGCTCGCATCCAAACCACCCTACGACGGACTTCCCGACCACGCCGGCGCTCGGCACCACGGCAGGGAGGAGCCCCGCGGGCACACCGAAGAGTGCCAGCAGATCGGGGTCCCACTCACCGGTTCGCACGTCGGCGAGCAGGGTCCGCGAGCTGTTGGTGGGATCGGTAACGTGCGCCGCGCCGTTGGTCAGTCGGGCGATGATCCAGCTTTCGACCGTGCCCACCGCAAGCGATCCCGCGTCGGCGCGCGCGCGTGTCGCGGGGTCGCTGAGGAGCAGCTCCAGTTTGGTCGCCGAGAAGTACGGATCGAGCAACAGTCCCGTGCGTTCTCGCAGCCACGGTTCGACGCCGGTGGCACGGAGTTCGGCGCAGCGTGGCGCCGTGCGGCGATCCTGCCAGACGATGGCCCGGCCAATCGGGCGGAGGGTGCCGCGATCCCAGAGCACCAGGGTTTCGCGCTGGTTGGTGATCCCGATCGCATCGGGCGTCACGGCCGCCCGGGCAAGAGCTTCCCGCCCCGCTGCGACGACCGATTCAAAGAGTTCGTCCGCGTCGTGCTCGACCCATCCGGGCCGCGGATAGTGCTGACGGATCTCGCGGTAGCCGCGGCCGATCACGGCCCCGTCGGGGCTGATGACGAGAGCGGTCGATCCGGTCGTTCCCTGGTCGAGCGCGAGGATCGTGGGCATCGCGGAAACATCTCGCGGGCGGTCCGCTTTCGCTATCTTCGAGCATGAATTTCACGACCCTCCTCTTCGAATTGCGCGGCGATGGGATCGGATTGGTGACCTTCAACCGGCCCGACAAGCTCAATGCCCTCAATTCGACAGTGATCAGCGAACTGGAGACGCTGATCCGCGACGCCGCAACGCGCGACGACGTGCGCGGACTGATCCTCACCGGGTCGGGGCCGAAGGCCTTCGTGGCCGGCGCAGACATCGCCGAAATCGCCGGCCTCGACCGCGAACACGGGATCGAATTCGCCAAGCATGGCTCCCGCGTCTTCCGGCAGATCGAGCAACTGCGCAAGCCCGTCATCGCCGCCATCAACGGCTTCGCCCTCGGCGGCGGATGCGAGCTGGCGATGGCCTGTCACATCCGGCTCGCGTCGCCGAACGCGCGCTTTGCCCAACCGGAAGTCAAGCTGGGATTGATCGCGGGGTTTGGCGGCACCGTCCGCCTGGCGCGACTGATCGGCCGGGGCCGTGCGCTGGAAATGCTGCTGAGCGGCAGGATGATCAACGCCGATGAGGCCAGGCTGTGGGGTCTGATCAACACGATCGTCGACGAAGAATCGGTGGTGGATGCGGCGTTCAAGCTGATGGGACTCATCCTGCAGCAGGCCCCGCTCGCGCTGCGCCTGACGATGCAGGCGGTCGACACGGCGCTCGACCTGGCAATGGACGAGGCGCTGGCGGTCGAGGCAACGACCTTCGGCGAGATCTGCGCGAGCGCCGACAAGGCCGAGGGAACGAGCGCATTCCTGGAGAAGCGGCTCCCGACGTTCCTCGGCCGCTGAATGATGCGGGCGGTCGGTCTGGTAGTCCGCAGCTTCCGGAATCTCGCTGACGCTGCATTCGAGTTGCCGGAAGAGGGGATGGCGCTCGTCGGTCCCAACGGGCACGGCAAGACCAATCTGCTCGAAGCGCTCGCGTACCCCGTGCTCTTCCGTTCGGTCCGCGGCGCCGCCGATCGCGAAGTGGGACGGTTCGGCGGACCAGGCTTCCAGGTGGCGATCACCGACAGCGCAGGACGCAGTATCGCCGCGACGTATTTTGCACCCGAGCGACGGAAGCGGATCACCATCGACGGCGAGGACCAGGCAACCGTCTCCGCATCCATCGGGCAATGGCTGGCGGTGGGATTCTTTCCGACTGACCTGGCGCTGGTGCAGGGAGGCGCCGCCGAGCGCCGCCGCTGGCTCGATCGCATGCTGTCGCTCGCCGATCGCGCATATCTTGAGGCGTTGCTGCGCTACCGCGCGGCACTGGCGCAGCGCAACGCGGCACTGCGGGCCGGAGAAACCGGGTCTGCCGAAGCCTTTGACCCTGCCCTCGCGCAGGCTGGCGCTGTGCTGACACGCCGCCGGCGCGATTGGGTTCGCGATGCCGCAGGGCTCTGGCAATCGGAACTCGCGACGCTGGGCGAAGCGTCGGGCGTGACGCTGCGGTACAAGGGCGACGACGCCCTCGACGATCCGGCTGCGTGGCCCGAACGGCTGCAGGCCTCACTTGCCCGGGATCTCATGCGCGGCCAGACGCATGTCGGTCCGCACCGCGATGACCTGGTCCTCGGACTCGGCGGCCCCACGCTACGCCAGTACGGTTCGACGGGACAGCCACGATCCGCGGCGC
>JBEPVV010000300.1:0-3113 GCA_041690795.1 Gemmatimonadota bacterium
ATGTCGTGGGCGAGGTACACCGTGGCCATGCCACCCTGGCCAAGCTCGCGCTCGAGGGTGTAGCGGTCGGCGAGTGCGGCTGTCATACGGTCGACGTTAGTCAAATGTTCATCCTTGTTGATCGCGCAGACGGGCGATGATTTCCAGTTCTTCGACGTCGGCCTGATCTTGCAAACGCCCGAAGCGTCCGCAGGCGCGCGTCCGCAAACGCGTCGCGCTGCTGCGCAGCCAGATACGCACGAATCGCCTCGACCACCACATAGGAGCGCGAGCGATGCAGCCCGGCGGCTGCCTTATCGAGATCCTCGCGTAGCCCAGACGGCACCGAGATAGATAGCACAACGGCCACGACAACTCCCTTGGCAGTTAATAACAGTTATGAAGCTAGGTGGGCGGCCTCGGCGAAGGAGTCTCGGCGCCAACCTCAGGCTCGGCCTTGAAGCGGTCGGCGAGCGCGGCCCTCAGACGGGTGCGCACGTCCGTCATGGCGTCCCCAGCCCCACGCGCTGCACCATCGGCCAGTATCGCGGATCACTCCGGATCGGGTCGAGTCGGGGATGCACGCGAAGAAGAATCAGTCCGGTTGCGTGTTCGGTGATGGCGATCTCCAGCCAGCGGAACGCCTCGTCGATGTCGCCGAGCGATGCATGCACCGCACCGATCCCCCAGGCCGACACCACCCGCGTTTCACGCGCCGCGGTAAGCTCCGCCAGGATGCGCCGCGCTTCGGCTTCATTGCCGGCGGCCGCCTCCAGGTGTGCCAGCCCGAACGTTGGCCCGGCAACGCCGCCAGAAAGGCGAAGCCCTTCCTGATATTCGGCGCGCGCCTCATCAAAGCGTCCCATCATTTCGTAAGCGCGGGCGAGATCGGTGTGGGCACCGTCGAAGCGGGGATCGAGCTCGATCGACATCTGGTAGTGGAAGACAGATTTTTCATAATCGCGCGCGAAGTAGTAGGCGTCTCCCACGGCGGTGCGAATCAGGGTCGAGAGTGGATCGAGCTGCACTGACCTGTTGGCCGACGCCAGCGCCTCGTCGTGCCGCTCCACCGCGAGGAGGGAGCGGGCAAGGAGGTTGTGGGCCATCACGTTGCCGGGATTGATAGCGATGGCGCGTTGCAGTGCGTCGATGCCGCCCGACAGGTCGCCGTCGTGGCTGCGCACGATGCCGAGTGAGGTGAGCGCGCCATCGAGGTCGGGATCGAGCGCGAGCGCGCGGTTCGCTGCGGCGGTGGCGTCGCGCATCGCCTGCGCCGGTGGGTACATGCCGCGAATCGCCCCGAAGAGGTAGCTGTCGGCGAGCGCAACCAGTGCCGGCGCGTATTCCGGATCGATCTCGAGGGCGCGCTTCGCGTGGCGCACCCCCAGATCGACGGCTTCGCGCGTGCCGGCGAAAATCGAATGACGGCTCTTGAGGTACTCCAGGTGCGCGTCGGGGTTGACGGCACCGCGCTTCGCCAGCTGCGTCGCCTCGCGTGGCGTCAACTGGATGGCAATCTCGCGGACCACGGTTGCGGAGAGCTCGCTCTGCAGGTCGAGCACGTCGCGGAGCTCGCGATCGTAGCGGTCGGCCCACAGGGTCACATCGGTGCGCGCGGTGACCAGCTGCACCGAAAGACGGATGCGATTGCCGATCAGTAATGCCGATCCTTCGAGTACCGCGTCAACGTTGAGTTCGCGCGCAATCTCGGGCAGGGACTTGAGCGACGCCTTGTATTGCATCGCCGAGGTGCGCGAGATCACCCGCAGCCCCTTGATGCGGGAGAGGTCGGAGATGATGGCCTCGGTCATGCCGTCGGCGAAGTATTCCTGCGCGGGATCACCCGAGACGTTCCGCAGCGGCAGCACCGCCATGGCGTGGATGACGTCCGGAGCGATGGCCCGTCCAAGGCCTGGCCCCTCCACGCCGCCGTTGCGGAGTGATGTCGCCACGGCGGCGGCAGTTGCGGGGCGTCGCGCCGGATCCTTGGCCAAGCAGTCGGCGATCAGCTGATCGAGCGCAGCCGGTGCGTCGGCGCGCAGCGAGCGCGCTGCTGGTGCGGCATTGCCGAAGATCTCGAACATCAGTGCTTCGGGGCGCTCCTTCACGAACGGGCGCCGGCCGGTGGTCATCTCGAAGAGCATCACGCCGAGAGCATAGATGTCGGTGCGCGCATCATCGGCGTCGCCGGCCAGCTGTTCTGGCGCCATGTAGGGTAGCGATCCGAGGATCATTCCGGTACGAGTCAGGCGCGCAGCTTCGCGATCGCCGTGCATCAACATGGCGATGCCGAAGTCGAGGATCTTGGGGCGATCGCCGTCGGCGAGGACGATATTGGCCGGCTTGAGGTCGCGATGGATAATGCCGCGCTCGTGCGCCTCGTGCAGTGCGTCGGCGATCGCCGCACCGAAGCGGACGACGTCGTCGATCGACAACTGGCCCTGCTTCTCTATCCGCGTTTCCAGCGATCCGCCCGGAACGAGCTCCATCACCAGGAAGTCGACGCCGTTCATGGTGTCGAAGTCGAAGATGGTGGCGACACCGGGGTGGGAGAGGCGCGAGAGGACGTGCGCCTCGCGGCGGAATCGCTCGCGGGTGCCGGCGTCCTCGAGCGTGTGCGCCGCCAGCACCTTGATGGCGACGTCGCGGTCGAGGTTGTCGTCATGCGCGCGCCAGACTTCACCCATGCCACCGCGACCGAGACGGTCGAGCATACGATAGCGGCCGAGGGCGGTGCCTACGTTCACCGAACACCGGAGACAGTGAAGAGGAGCGATAACCAGTGTCGCGTCTCGTACACATACAACGTGGGGTCGTCTGCCAGCGACAGCCTTGCGAAGGTGAACAACGAGACGGGGGCGTTGATGGCAGTCAGCTGCGAGCGCCGACCTGTGGCAGCGTCGACCCGGTCGATGCGTGGGCCTGTGGCGGTCGAGGTCTGTACCCAGAGTGCTTTCCCATCGGGGCTCCAGCGAATCACGCTGTCGGCGCCGATCCCATTGACTGGCACCGGACTCCCACCCGCGGTCGAATAGAGCGAGTAGTCGTTGTCATGTCGCACCAGCACGCCGATTCCATCGGGGCGTGGCAAACCGCTTCCTACCCCGACTGATGTCATCGGTTGGAGGGCGGAT
>JBEPVV010000301.1:0-3099 GCA_041690795.1 Gemmatimonadota bacterium
AACGAGGGCAGCAGCCCGGGCAGGGTGCGGGCCAAGTCGCGTCAGGTGGCGGACAGCCCGGAGCGCGCGGCGCCGACGGCGATGCCCGCCAATTCCGCGGCGAGGTCGCAGCACGTCGGCAGGCTGCTGACTCGCTCCGTCGGGAGCTTGCCGCCCAGGGCGTCGACGTCGCACCGCTCACCACAGTGATCGGTCAGCTCAAGCGGCTGGAGGGCGTGACGGACCCCACCCGAACTGGCGACCTTCAGGCGGCAATCGTCGCCGGGCTGCAGGATTTCGAGTTCTCCGTCTGGCGCCGCCTCACCGGGGACGGGGCAACGGCGCCCGCGCTCGGTGCAGCAGCGCGCGCCGCTCCAGAGTATCGCGCCATGGTCGAGGAATACTATCGCTCGCTCACTCGAAAGAACCCCAAGTAAGGTGTGGCGCAGTGTCGCGACCCGGCGGCATTGCTCGCGCGAGCGGCGCGTCGCGGCGCCGCATCATGGTCGAAGAGTGCAGTTGTCGCGGCGGCGCCTCGGCGGGTTCAAGCACCCTATCCCGTAACGATTCATGGAGTTGCGCGCAATCGATCGGTCTCTCGCGTCTGCGGTGGGGCGGCGGTGCCGAGGCGGACGATGTACCGCCGTTCCGCCATGGGCTCATTGGACCGATGCTTGCAACTAGCCGCGCTACAATGCCTCCCGTCCAGCCGCAGACGCAATCCACGACCGACGCCCTCTGGCGTCGCTGGCGTCAGCACGCCGATGTCGAGGCGCGTCGCGAACTGCTTGGTCGCTACCTCGGGCTCGTCCATCACGCGGCACGCGAGGTCGCCCCTCGCGTGCGCGATGCCGTATCACTCGATGAACTCGTCTCCGCGGGATCGCTCGGGCTGCTGCAGGCGATGGAAGGGTTCGACATCGACCGCGGGCTCGCCTTCTCCACCTTTGCCATGCGCCGCATCCGTGGCGCCATCCTCGACGAACTCCGTGCCCGCGATCCGTTGTCGCGCGCGGATCGCGCCCATGTCCGCCGCCTCGACTCCGCCGTTGCCCAGCTGGAGCAGAAGGCCGGCCGCGCGCCGACGCCGACCGAGGTGGCAGAACACCTTGGCGTCGACAACGCGACCGTTCACCGCTGGCGTGAACGGACAGCGCATGCGGGTCCCGTCTCGCTCGAAAGCGAGCCGAACGGCCGGGTGCTCTCCGAGGAGATCGGCGCCGACGGGGTCGACCTCGTCCACGGCGCGGTCGAGCAGGCCGAGCGACGCGGTGTCATCCAGGCGGCACTCGCCGGGCTGCCGTTACGCGAACGTCTCGTCGTTTCCCGCTCCTATTTCGACGAGCGCCCGCTTCGCGAAATCGCCCAGGAGCTCGGCGTCACCGAATCCCGCGTCTGTCAGCTGCGCGCCCAGGCGCTGGCCAGGCTGCGCCGCGTGCCGATGCTGGAGTTCGCCAACGAGTGAATTTGATGGGCCCGCCTGGATTTGATCCTCCGTTGATCTCCTGACTTAGATTCCCGCATCGTCCCTCGCCCGTCGCAGGGAGTACTTCGATGCGCACCGCTTTTGCCGAAATTGTCGATTACGCCGGCCTGTTTCCGCCTGCTTCCTGCAGCATGGCTGACGCCGTCCGGCAGTACGATGTCTACCGTCGATCCGATGACCGGTGGATGCTCGGGCGCTTTGTCGTGGCGGCCACCCGCCTTGCGGAACTCGGCGACGCGCTGGCCGCCGAACGCATTGTCCCCGATCCCGCTGACCCGTGGCGTCTCTCGGTCGTGATGGGCGCGCACGTGCCGGCGGAGCTGGCGCGCATCGCGGCCTTCGAGGTGCCGGGCGTACTGGCCGATGCGATCGAGTACAAGGTCTCATCGGCTGGTCAGGTCGACGCGCTGGGCGAACAGATCCCCCATCGCTTCCGACGCTACTTCGAGGTGCCGCAGGTCGGGCCCTACGCCGACATCGTCGAGGCGATTCGTGGCGTGGGTGCCTGCGCCAAGATCCGCACAGGCGGCATGTCGCCTGAGCTCTTCCCGTCGGCCGAATCGGTAACGCAGTTCCTCCTCGCCGCGGTGCGATTCGGCGTCCCGTTCAAGGCGACGGCGGGGTTGCACCATCCGCTGCGCGGCAACTACCCCATCAGCTACGCGCATGATGCGGCGCCGCAGTTGATGTACGGGTTTGTCAACCTGCTCGTGGCAACCGCCGAACTGATGCGGAGCAACGACGGCGAAACCGCGCAGATGATTCTCGAAGAGGACGACGCAGCGGCATTCAGCGGTGCCGGTGGCGCCATCACCTGGCGCGCCGAGCGGTACACCCCGGGTGAACTGACCGCCGCGCACCAGCAGCACTTTGTCGGCTTCGGGTCGTGCTCTTTTCGCGAACCGGTCGACGAGCTGCAGCTGCAGGTTGTCGCGTGACCGTCCTCGATCGGTCGCACGATCCTGCACGCACGAGCTGGGTCACCAGCGCCAACGGGCATGCCGATTTTCCGATCCAGAATCTGCCATTCGCGCGTGTCCGTCACGGCAATTCTGCCGGCGCGCTCGCCGTCGCCATCGGCGACGAGGCGCTGATCCTCCCGCTCGCGATCGAGGCCGGCTGGGGGCACGACCTGCCTCACGGTGCCCAGAGCGTCAGCATGAGCGCGCTGAATGTCTTCGCCGGAAGACCGCCCACCGAATGGACCGCCGTCCGGCTCGCGCTCAGTGATGCGCTGCACGACCCACAATGGGAATCGAAGTTGCGCCCCGCGCTGCGACCGCGTGATGCGCTCGAGTATCTCGTGCCGTTCCAGGTGTATGACTACACCGACTTCTACGCATCGATCAACCACGCGACCAACGTCGGGTCCATGTTCCGCCCCGACAATCCTCTTCTGCCCAACTACAAATGGGTGCCGATCGGTTACCACGGGCGGGCGTCCTCGGTGGTGGCAAGCGGAACGACGGTGCGAAGGCCCCATGGGCAGATCAAGCCGCAGGGCGCCGACGTGCCGCTGATCGGCCCGAGCCGCTCGCTCGATTACGAGATGGAGGTGGGATGCTTCGTCGGCGTCGGCAATGCCCTGGGCGAGCCGGTGCCCATCGGCGGCGCCGAATCGCACCTGTTCGGCC
>JBEPVV010000302.1:0-3077 GCA_041690795.1 Gemmatimonadota bacterium
GTGGTCACCACCGTGCTGGCGTCGTGTGAACGGACCGCTGCGACACCGGCTCCAGTGGTGGTGACCACGACGGCCGAACTGACACCGCGTCAGAAAGCTGACGCGATGGACGCCATGCACGAGAAGGGAATTAGGGCGTTTCCGGCAAAGACCGCCGGCCAGGGGAACACGTTGCTGGTGCCCCGGATGGAAAACGGCGTCAAGGTCTTCGAGCTCACCGCCGACGAAATCAAGTGGGAAGTCGAGCCGGGGAAGCATGTCGACGCAATGGCATTCAACGGCATGGTGCCGGGTCCGATGTTCCGCGTTCGCATCGGCGATCGCGTACGGATCAAGGTGACCAACCGGATGTCGCAGTCGACCTCCGTCCATTTTCACGGACTCGAGCTGCCCAACGATCAGGATGGCGTGCCGTTCATCACCCAGCCGCCGATCAAGCCGGGCGACAGCCACGACTATCATTTCACCGTCCCCACTGCCGGCTCGCACATGTACCACTCGCACCACAATTCAGCGGAGCAGGTGAGCAAGGGCCTGCTGGGTGCGTTCATCGTCGAGCCCGAGCATCCCCTTGCGGCGCATCATGCCGATGTCGATGAAGTGATGATTCTCAACGATGGCATGCATGGCTACACGCTCAACGGCAAGAGCTTTCCCGCGACGCAGCCGATCGTGGCGAAGCTGGGCCAGGCGGTGCGGATCCGCTTCATGAACGAAGGGATGATGATTCACCCGATGCACCTGCACGGGATGCACATGACCGTCATCGCCAAGGATGGCTGGGACCAGCCGGCACCGTGGAAGTGCGACACGCTCAACATCGCTCCCGGGGAGCGCTGGGACGTGCTCGTCAAGGCGAACAACCCCGGCACGTGGGCCTTTCACTGCCATATCCTGCAGCACGCCGAGAGCATGCATGGGATGTTCGGCATGGTCACCGCACTGGTGGTGCAGGCATGAGCAAATCGGACTGCGCCGGCCCGTTCGGGCTCACGTTGCACGTGCGCACCATCAGGGACCGCCGCTAGCGGACATCGCCGAGCGCGTCCTACATTTCGCCGATGGCGAGCCGCTACTACACCGACAGCCGCGCTCCGCGCTACTCGATCCTCTTCGCCGCGCCGCTCCTCGTTGCGTACGAGACCCTGGCGTGGGGGCTATCGCGGCCGTCGTCGCCGGGTGTTCGCAATGGCGCCGACGTGATCCTCAAGTCGGTGTTCGTGAGTGTCGGCGGTGCGCCGGGAATCGTCGTCTTCGAGGCGTTGCTGCTGGTCGCCGGTGTCATCCTGGTTGCGCGCGATTGGCGCCGCCACCCGGGTCCGTTGCGGGCCAGCGTCTTTCCGCTGATGGCCCTGGAAGCGATCGGGCTGGCGGTGGTGATCGGCGTGCTGCTGCGCTATGCAACCGCCGCGGTGCTGCACACCTTCGCCCTGTCGAGCCCGGCAGGGCTCGATACATCGACCCAGCTGATGGTCTCGCTCGGTGCGGGGATCTACGAGGAGCTGCTCTTCCGCGTGATCGTGGTGGGGATCCTGATGTTTCTGGCGACGCGAGTTTTGAAGTGGTCGCCCCGTACGGCAGGGATCGTTGCTGTCATCGGCAGCGCGCTGCTCTTTTCGGCCTTCCACTACATCGGCGCGTATGGCGACACGCTGCGGCTCTCCTCGTTCGTCTTTCGCTTCCTGGCCGGTCTGGTGTTCAGTACGCTCTACGTGCTCCGTGGCTTCGGTATCACCGCCTGGACTCACGCCATCTACGATCTCCTGGTGACGCTCATCCCTTGACGGACTTGGTCGACTTGGCCGCGTAGACCGAGTCGAGCACATGGCGGAAGACGCTGAGCGGCCAAAGTCCCTCGATCATCCCGCCCTCGATGTAGAACGATGGCGTGCTGTGCGCGCCCGACCGCTCCGACCCGGTGGCGTCGTCGCGCACGATCGCTTCGGCCTGCCCCGACTTGAGGCAGCCGACCATGGCGGCGCGGTCGATGGCCAGTGCGGCGATCTTCGATTCGAAGTATGGCGTCGGGTCCTTGAGCTTCTCCCACTCGTCGTGGGTGGTGTAGAGCATCTCGTGGGTGGGCCAGAACTTTCCCTGCTTGCTGGCGCAGACGGCGAATTCGGCGGCAGCGACGGCGTTGGCGTGAATGCTCGACAGCGGGAAGTTGATGTAGACCCACTTCACCTTGCCGGTGTTGATGTAGTCCTTCTGGATCACGGGAAAATCCTTCAGCGCGAAGTCGCGGCAGATCGGGCACTGGAAATCGGCCATTTCGTAGACAGTCACCGGTGCGGTCTTGAGCCCCATGGTGCGCGCGGCGAGTGACTGGTCGGGGCCCTGCGCCGCCAGCGGTAGCGACACCAGCGCGATTGCCGAGAGGCCGATCAACGACGACGGCTTGGCGAACAGGCGTTTCAGGCACGAAACGGCGGAATCGAAACTCATGGCACCCTCGGTGAGTATCTTTGTTGCCGTCCGGAACACTGCCGCCTGAACGAGCGGGCGAATTCCCCGGGCACGGAGCGGAACATCAGCGTGATCAAAGGTATCGGCGCGCTTGCGGCACTCCAACTGCTCGTGGCGTCCGGCGTCTCCGGCCAGGCCGGGATTACGAAACTCTTCCCGGCGGCGCCCACCGGTTTCGTGACCGATGTGGCGCAGCTGCTCGATCGGCCGACGGCCGAACTGATCGAAGGCCGGCTCGACCATCTCCGCGCGGTCACCGGCGGTGAGGTCGCGGTCGTGACGCTGCCCACCATCGGCGACTACGACGCTTCCGACGTGGCGCGCACCATCGCCCGGGCATGGAAGGTCGGGCCCGATGCGCCGATCGGCGACAAGCGCCGGAACGCCGGCGTGCTGATCCTCCTCGTCCCGCACACCTCCGACCACAGCGGGTTCATCCGGGTCGAAGTCGGGCAGGGCGAAGAGGGCGCGATTCCTGACGCCAAGGCCGGCGAGATTCGCGACGCGATGACGCCCGACCTCAAACGCGGTGAATACGGACCGGCGCTCGACCTCGGCACATCGCTCATCGCCGACATCGTGGCCCGCGACCTCGGCGTGCAGGACAGCTC
>JBEPVV010000303.1:0-3070 GCA_041690795.1 Gemmatimonadota bacterium
CGCCGAGCACGACGTGCGTGCCCGGGGTCCAGGCGTGAAGCGGATGCGGAAAGCAGACGAAGCCGAGCGCCACCAGGCAGAAGGCGACCAGCAGCTTCATTCTTCGCCCCGCCTCCGGGGAAGCACCAGGCGCCGCAGTTGCGCGATCATCCCGGCGCCGCTCCGCGCCGTTTGCATCGCCGTGGGGAGGTCAAGTGCAGTCGACTCGATTTCGTCCTGCACGACTTCTACCACCGCGTCGAAATCGGCGAGCCGGCGCTTCGCCTGGAGTACGCCTCGCTCGATATCGTAGCGTACGTGCCGTGTCGCCTCGATGATCTCGAGCGCTTCCTCGCGCGCCAGGCCAACCACGTCGAGCCCCTGTTCGCCGAGACGTTTCACGGCGTCGAGGGTCGGCGCGAGGTCGGCGCGAAGGCGGCTCACTTCCTTCGCGACGCCCTCGGCGCGGTCGCGAATCTCCTTCAGGGTCACGAACACCATCGTCGTCATGATCGCAAGCGCCGCCGCGATGACCAGCAGCGAGAGCGCGACCACTGGTCCGATCCAACCCGGCATGGAGCCTCGATTCTGGAGAAGTGCGTGAAGGTGAATAATACTCCCACTGTCATCGCCGCTTGCGGGCAACTGCCGCCGCAACGAGGTTTGCCTCATGCCTCCTCGTTTCGTCGTCACCGGCGGCCATCCGCTCAGCGGAACGATTCAGCCTGCCGGCAACAAGAACGCCGCCTTGCCCGTCATCGCCGCCGCGCTGCTGGGCGACGGTCCTGTCACGTTGCAGAATATTCCCCGCATCCGCGACGTCGAGACCCTGGTGGAGCTGCTCGCCGATCTCGGCGCCGCGATCGAGTGGACGGCGACCAACACGCTCGCGATCGATACGCGCGGCGTTCTGCCCAAGGCCCTTGACCCGGTGCTCTGCACCCGCATCCGCGCGTCGATCTTGCTTGCCGGACCGTTGCTCGCACGATTCGGCAAGGTCGTGATGCCCCCGCCTGGTGGAGACGTTATCGGCCGTCGCCGGGTGGACACGCATTTCTTCGCGCTCGAGCGCCTTGGCGCGACGGTGACGGTCGGGGAGAGTTTCACGATCGAGGCAAAACATCTCGTCGGTGCCGACATCTTCCTCGATGAACCAAGCGTGACCGGCACCGAAAACGCCCTGATGGCCGCCGTCGCCGCCCGCGGCCGAACCACGCTCCGCAACGCGGCGTCCGAACCGCACGTCCAGGACACCGCCCGCTTCCTCGTGGCCATGGGCGCCAGCATCGAAGGCATAGGCAGCAACACCTATGTCATCGAAGGCGGGCGCCCGATGCACGGCGCCAACTATACCATCGGCCCCGATCACATCGAGATCGGCTCGTTCATCGGCCTCGCCGCGGTGACCAATGGCGAGATCGCCATCGAGGGAGTGCGCCCCGACGACCTCCGCAGCATGCTGCTTGGCTTCGACCGCCTAGGCATCCGCGGTCGCTTCGTCGATGATCGGCTGGTCATCGCGGCGGGTCAGGAGCGCCGGGTGCGGCCCGATCTTGGTGGCCATGTACCGAAGGTCGAAGACGGTCCGTGGCCCGCGTTTCCGGCCGACGTGATGTCGATTGTCATCGTCGCCGCAACGCAGTGCGAAGGGATGGTGCTGATCCACGAGAAGATGTTCGAGTCGCGCCTCTTCTTCGTTGACAAGCTGATCGGCATGGGGGCGCGCATCGTGCTCTGTGATCCGCATCGCGCCGTCATCAGCGGGGCGAGTCGGCTGCACGGCGGCCGGGTGGAGTCGCCCGATATCCGGGCCGGCATGGCGATGCTGCTGGCGGCGCTGGCCGCCGAGGGAACGAGCGAGATCAACAACATCGGACAGATCGAGCGCGGCTACGAACGGATCGACACCCGGCTCCGCGCTCTCGGCGCGCAGATCGAGCGTGTCGACGGCTGACGAGCAGCGGGTCCCGGGCGACCTGCCGCTCTGGGAGATCCCCGGTTGGCGCGAGCGCTTCGGAGTGGTCGCCGGGATCACTGGTCGCGGCGATCCTGAGGCACCGTTCGACTTGGGCCTCTGGTCTGCGCAGCCGGTCGGCGAGGTCATGGGTCGGTGGCGGCGACTCCGGGCAGCCTTTCCAGCAATCCATGCGATGAGCCTCGCCCATCAGGTCCACGGCGATCGCGTACTCCGGCACGAGGCGCCACCCGAGGGCTGGACCATCTTCGAAGGCGCCGATGGCCATGTGAGCGCTACCGCCGGACACCTGCTAACCATCACGGTCGCTGATTGCGTACCGGTATACCTCGTCGCGCCGCAGCAGAGAGCGATCGGCCTCTTGCACGCTGGCTGGCGTGGCACCGCAACTGGCATCCTGGCGCGCGGTGTCGAGCGTCTCTGCACCAGCGGCGGCGCCAGGGCCACCGACATCGTAATGCATGCTGGGGTCTGCATTTCGGGGCCGCGATATCAAGTAGGTTCTGAAGTGATGGCCGCGCTGGGCGAGCCGATGCTCGAACCCGGACCATGGCAGGTCGACCTCCGTGCTGTGCTGGTGAAGCAGGCTCGAGCGCTGGGTTTGTCCGACATCACCGCGAGCACGCGCTGTACCGCGACTGAAGGTACCGAATTCTTCTCGCACCGCGCATCGTCGGGCGCCGACGGACGCATGGTGGCATACCTGGGAATGATTCCTCAGGGCTGAGCCAGGGAGCCCGCCGTTCCGGTTGACGACAGGACGCCAAGCGGGCTATCTTCTGGTGTTGGGGCAACTTGCGCGGGTCTGCGAGGTGTCGGGTTTCCCCCGGCATTTTTTGTTTCTATGCCCACAGGTCCGTGGTGTCCCTCATTCATCGACGCCCGCCGTGCTCTGCGTGGCTCGTTCTGGCTGGCTACTGGGAAGCAGGAGAAGTCTGATGGCCTCATCCGCTGACTTGGTCACCGCGTTTCGCGAGTTGTCCAACGCCAAGCAACTGGATCGCTCCGAACTCCTCGATTTGCTGCGCGATGGCATTCACGCCGCGCTGATGAAGAAGTTCGGTCCCAATGTGCGCTTCGAGCTTAATGTCGACGAGTTGCAGGGCACGCTCAGCG
>JBEPVV010000304.1:0-3048 GCA_041690795.1 Gemmatimonadota bacterium
TATGTGGACATTCGACGCGACTGGGTGCCGATACTTTCATTGGCGCTCCCGGGCGTGGGCGTGGCGCTTGCCCTCACCGCCGGATTATTGGTGGCCGGATCGATGCTGCTGCCAAACGCGGTCGGCTTCGGCTGGCGCCAGGGATTGGTGTTTGGCGCACTCATCGCTGCAACTGACCCCATTGCGGTGGTCGCGCTCTTTCGATCGCTCTCGGCGCCGGGTCGGCTGACCGTGTTGCTCGAGGCGGAGAGCCTCGTCAACGACGGCACCGCCATCGTTTTTTTTGGCTTGATCCTGACCGCGACGGCCGGCGCGTCGATCAGCGTGCCAGGGCTGTTGATCGAATTCGTCCGGGTTGTCGGCGTTGGCGCCGTCGTCGGGGTGACCGTGGCGTGGCTCGCGGCGCACGTAACCCGAAGCATCGATGATCCGGTCATCGAGATCACGCTCACCGTCATCGCGGCGTACGGTTCGTTCGCGCTGGCCGAACAGCTCGGCGGCTCCGGCGTCACCGCGACCGTGCTGGCTGGTCTCATCGTCGGCAACTATGGCGCGAAAATCGGCATGGTCCCCGCCACGCTGAAGGCGGTAGAGTCGTTCTGGGACTACGTCGCGTTTCTACTCAATTCGATCGTCTTCCTGCTGATTGGGTTCGAAGTGCACATTGGGGCGCTTCTGCAGTCATGGCCGCTCGTGCTCGTCGCATTCGTAGCCGTGCTGGTTGCCCGCGTTCTGGTCGTGGGTGGCGTAGTCTCGGCGTTGTCCCGTGCTGCCGATCCAGTTCCAGCGAAATGGCTGGCCCCGGTGACATGGGGCGGGCTTCGCGGCGCACTCTCGATGGTGCTCGCGTTGTCATTGCCTCGCGACTTTCCCAAACGCGAACTCGTCGTCGCGATCACGTTCGGCGTGGTGGTGCTCTCGATCCTTGTCCAGGGCGTGACGATGGCTCCACTCCTCCGCCGGCTGGGATTGGCCGGTGCTGCGGATGCACTCGCATGAGCGGGTGCTGAGCCCGTGCTGAACCGTCGCATCGACTCGGAACGCTGGGACGCGATCGTCACCCGGGTTGGCGAACTCTCGGCGCCGCACTCCTCTTTCTACGTGATGACGGGTCTCTCCGCCATCATCGCAGCGTTCGGTCTCTTGGTCAACAGCGGCGCTGTCGTAATCGGTGCCATGCTCGTCGCGCCGTTGATGGGACCGATATTCGGCATTGGCCTTGGCATCGCAACCGGTGAGCGACGGCTGCTCCCGCTCGCGCTCCGGGCAGAGATGTTCGGCGTGTTGCTCGCCTTCGGCATGGCAATGCTGATCGGCCTGGTGGTGCTCCGACCGGAGTTCGGTCAGGAAATCCTCGGCAGAACGCAACCGACGCTCTATGATCTGATCATCGCACTGGTGTCCGGTTTCGCGGGGGCTTTCGCGCTGGTGGACGAGCGAATCAGTCCGGCGCTTCCAGGTGTCGCCGTCGCAACTGCGATCGTGCCGCCACTGGCGACGTCCGGGCTGTGCCTGGCGGCGGGCCACTATCAGCTGGCCGCCGGGGCGTTCCTGCTGTTCGGGGCAAACTTTCTTGCTATCCAGATCGCCGCGGCCATCGTGTTCACGCTGGCCGGACGCGGCCATGTGCGCGCCCTCGAGGACTTCTCGGTTCGCCAGTTTGTCCGCCGATTCGCCGTCAGCCTGGGCGCGCTCCTGGTCATCACGGTGGTGATGACCAGAACGCTGGTGAAGGTCGTATCGGATGATCGTCGATCCCGGAGTATTCACGACGCGTTGAGCCGGGAACTTGGTGGGGTGGCAGGCGCCAGACTTTCCGAAGTCCGCCTGACCCGGGACCACGATACGCTGCGCGTGACGGCCGTCGTGTTTACGCCGCGGCTACTTGAACCCGGACAAGTCGCTGCGATGGAATCGACGCTGCGACGCACGATCGGATCTCCGCTCGATCTGGTGGTGCGCTCGGTGCAGTCCTACGACGTGAATCGATCGGGCCTGGCGTTCGCCGAGTCGGCGGATCCGACTCGCACCGCCGAACAAGCCCATCGGGACTCGCTGGTCGAACGGGTAACCGTATTTCTCAACGATCGGCTGGATTCAATTCCGGGCGCGCAACTCATCGATCTCCACGCGACCGATGGCCAGACTCCCCCCGCGTTCGTCGCTCTGGTGCAGACACCGACGGCGGTGAGCCCGCTCCTCGTGGCCGAGTGGCAGGGCGCATTGCGCCAGCGTGTCGGCGTTCCGGTGCAGCTCTCGGTCAGGTCGGTGCTGATTCGCGAAGCGGACTCGACGCGATACCGCTACGAGCCGGCGCCGGACAGCGTGCCGGCGTCGCGAGCCATCAAGCGCCGGCGAAAATAAGGCGCGTCAGTTCGCCCGAGGCGGGATCGGTGGATCGCTACGCTCGGCGAGGCGCACCGGATCTGGCTGTGCCGCGAGCATCTGCTGGAGCTGAGTACTGATGAACTCGATGCCCTCCTCCAATCCCGCCAGCCGGGCCTCGACGCCCGATTCGGCCTGAAACCGGGCGGCGTCCTCGAGCTTTCGGATGCGCGTCCGCGCGCGTAGCCAGGCGATGCCGAATCCGACCATGCCGATGAACGTGATCTTGACGGCGCCAAGCAGGAGCCCAAGGGCGAAGCCGCTCACTTGTGGATCCATCGTCTGACCTGTGGCTTCGGCCACGGTTGCGGGGTTTTGTTCATAACAATACCGCACTGCGCCGATGTCGGCAGCTCCTGCCGTCCGTAGAATCCTGCGCACAGCAGCGCTCCTTCACCGATATCGCTGCCTACAGCATCAACAGGGTGACGTCGCGCCCGCCGTCGGGTGACTCGCAACTCGACCCGTTGCGAAGCATCCGGGCGGCGTAGCGGGCTGACGAGCAGGCAGGCGGATGCGTTACAATAGGGGACCTCCTCGTTCGGAGCATTTCATGCGCTTCCGCCTGGCAGCACTCTCGCTACTGCTCGCCGCGACCGCAAAGCCAATCGCCGGGCAAGGCGCGCGTGTCCACGACAGCGCTGGTGTTCGTCTGGTCGACAA
>JBEPVV010000305.1:0-3044 GCA_041690795.1 Gemmatimonadota bacterium
GGTGTTGATTCTGGATGCCGAGGGAAACCGAGTGGGGGTGCCGTAGGCGTTCCTACGTCGCTCCACCGGCAAGAAACGACCGCGCTGCCGCCAGCATCTCGGTCTGTACCGCACCAAGTTCTCCGGCGATGGCCACACCAGCCGCCTTCGCGTGTCCGCCACCGCCGAATGGCCGCGCGAGTTCGGCGACGTCCACATCGCCGACGCTGCGCAGCGACACCTTGACACGATGTCCTGACATTTCACGGAAAAGCATCGCGAGGCGCACCCCGCGCACGGAGCGCGCGTGCTCGACCACCCCATCGAGGTCGTCGGGCTCCACTCCATGTCGCTCCAGCGCCCCGGACGGCACCGTCACCCACGCGAGACCGATGTTGTCTTCCACCACGAGGGTCTGGAGTACCTCGGCCAGCAGGCGCGGCCGGCCGACCGGTGCGCCGGCATAGACGTCGAGGTAGACCTGCTCGGGGTCGACCCCGGCTTCGAGCAGGTCACCTGCGATGCGGAGTGTGCGGGGGCGAGTGTTGGAGAAGCGGAAGCCGCCGGTATCGGTCACCAGCGCGACGTAGAGCGCGCGCGCTGCCGGCGGCGTAATCGTCCAGCCCAGGGACTGCGCCAGCTCGAACACCAGTTCGCCAGTTGCCGCGGCGCTCGGGTTGACGAGGCGCGGACCGGGAGGAAGCGTGCCCGGGCTGACGTGATGGTCGATGCAGGCGACCGGGACGCCGCTGTCACGCACGGTGTCGGCGAGGGCGCCCAGTCGGGAGAGGTCAGCAATGTCGAGGACGATGATGGCGTGCGCGCGGCGCAATTCCTTGACCGCGTGACGACTGCAATCGACGGACTCGATGCCTTCGAACAAAAAGGAGAACCGGTCCGGCGTCGCCGTCGGGTTGGTGATGCTCACGGTGGCGCCGGCCGCGCGAAGCAGGTGCACCATCGCCACTTCGCTGCCGAGCCCGTCGCCGTCGGGGTTGACGTGGGTTGTGAGACAGATGCGCTGCCCGGGAACCACGAGGCGGGCGATGTCGGCGGCAGCGACAGACAAATCGACGGGACCAGGAAGAGACATGCGCAGAAACTAAGAGAAAAGCCAGAACGGAAAAGAGAGAAGGCGGACCACCTTCTCTCTTTTCCGCTCTCTCGTCTCTCCAGCCCTACGTTCGCTGGTTCAACTCTCGCTGAAGGAGACTATGTCTCCGGCTGTAGCCGAAGTAGATGACGAAGCCGATGATCAGCCACACGATCAGCCGGATCCAGGTGTCGCCCGGCAGCGTTGCCATCAGACCGACACAGCAGACAATCCCCGCAATCGGCACGAACGGCACCCAAGGCGTGCGGAAGGGCCGCTCGAGGTCAGGGCGGGTCTTCCGCAGGATGAGCACTCCGGCGCATACCAGCACGAAGGCGAGCAGTGTGCCGATGTTCACCAGTTGTCCGAGCAGCTGCAGCGGCAGGATGCCGGTGGCGAGCCCGACCGCAACGCCGGTGAAGACGGTGGACAGATAGGGCGTGCGGTATTTCGGGTGCACTCTCGCGCCCCACTTGCCGAGCAGGCCGTCGCGCGACATCGAGTAGAAGACGCGTGACTGACCGAGGAGCATGACCAGGATCACCGACGCCAGGCCAAGCACGGCGCCGAGATCAATGAGCACCCGGACGAATGCGGGCGCGTGCACTGCCTCCATCGCGTACGCGACCGGCGCATTGACGTTCAGTTGCGCGTACGGCACCATGCCGACAAGGACGCCGGAGACGACCACGTAGAGAATGGTGCAGATCGCCAGCGATCCGAGAATGCCGATCGGCAGGTCGCGTTGCGGATTCTTGGACTCCTGGGCCGCGGTACTGACCGCGTCGAATCCGATGTAGGCGAAGAACACCAGCCCCGCGCCGCGGAGCACGCCAGACCAGCCGTAGGTGCCCCAGGTGCCGGTGTTGGGCGGGATGAACGGATGCCAGTTGGACGGCGTGATGTGGGCCAGACCGACGACGATGATCAGCCCCACGATCGCCAGCTTGAGCATCACGATGAGGTTGTTGACCGACGCGGATTCCTTGATGCCGATCACGAGGATGGTCGACATCACCACCACGATGAACACGGCCGGCACGTTGAGAGTCGCCCCGGTGAGGTTGAGTCCCGTGTGCGCGCAGCCGGCCATCTTGGCCGCCACATCGGCGGCGACGCACCATGCCGTGGGCGCATTGGTCAGGTTGGCCGGCAGGACGATACCGAAGTTCTTGAAGAGGTCGACCAGGTGCCCCGACCAGCCGACGCCGACGGTGGCCGCCCCGGCAGCGTATTCCAGCACCAGATCCCAGCCGATGATCCAGGCGACCAGCTCACCCATCGTCGCGTACGAATACGTGTAGGCGCTGCCGGCGACAGGGACGGCGCTCGCCATCTCCGCGTAGCAGAGCCCGGCGAACGTGCATGCGATACCGACGATGATCATCGAGATCGGCACCGCCGGCCCGGCAAACTGTGCCGCGGCCTGACCGGTGAGCACAAAGATGCCGGCGCCGATAATGGCGCCGATGCCCAGCGCGGTCAGGTTGAGCGGACCGAGCGTCCGCTTGAGGGAATGCTCGTTGACAGCATCGGCTTCGGCGCGGAGCGCCGTGATCGACTTGGTGGACCAGAGACTCATCGGGCGCGCTCGGAGGCAGCGAGTGTGGAGTGGAAGCGTCCGTAGAAGAAGTAGATCAGCAGGCCGATGACCATCCAGATGATCAAGCGCAGCCAGGTGTCACCCGGCAGCGTCGACATCATGTAGCCGCAGATCAGGATGCCGAGGATCGGTACCAGTGGCACCAGCGGGGTGCGAAATGGACGGGGCAACTCGGGGCGCGCGCGACGGAGCACCCAGATGCCGCCACACACGATCACGAAGGCCAGCAGCGTGCCTATCGACACCAGCTCGCCCAGCAGTCGGATCGGGAAGAAGCCCGCGATCACTGCGGCGACGCAGCCGGTGATGATGGTGGCAACATACGGCGTCCGGAACCTGGGGTGCACCTTGGCGAACACCGGCGGGAGC
>JBEPVV010000306.1:0-3039 GCA_041690795.1 Gemmatimonadota bacterium
AGGGAAGGCTGCGGAAGCGGAGCGCGTACTCGGCGACCTCGCCGGAAAGATCGGCGCCGACGACCGCGATCGCCTCGCGCGACGGATCGCGATGGCGTGGATTCGCAACGGCGATTTTCAGCATGCCGACGGGCTGGTTGCCGGTGACTCAAGTACCGATGGATTCGACCTGCGCGGCAGGCTGCGACTTTACCGCGGCGATCTGGCCGGTGCCAACGACCTGCTCAAGCAGGCCGGGCCGTACGGCGACGAACGGGAAACGGCGCTCGAGCGCGTCACACTGCTCACCCTGATCCAGACCATCGGCATGGATTCCTCGATCACGCTGGGCCGCGCACTGCTGGCGCTCGAACGTGGCGATTCCGTCCACGCGATCGAAGGGCTGGTGGCGCTCGCGGCCACGCTCAAGCCGGCTGGTGCAGCAGAGACGCGATTGCTGGCGGCGCGGATCGCCAGTGAACGCGGCGACACGGCGCAGGCGATCAGGTTGCTGCATGCCGCCGACGTGAAGGAGGCGCCAGCGACAGCGGCCGCTGCACGCCTGCGACTCGCACACATTGACATCGCCGCGGGGCGGATCGCGAGTGCGCGCAGCGGACTGGAGCAGTTGCTGATCGACTTTCCAGGGAGTGCCATCGTGCCCGAAGCGCGGCGCCTGCATGATTCGCTGGCGCCCGCAGGCACCGGCAGCCACTGATGCGCCGTCGCGATTTCGTGCAGGCAAGTGCCGCGACGCTGTTCCTGCCGCGGCGAAGCTGGATCCGCGGCCGGTCGAGTGCTGCGGCGTCGTATCTCGTGCCGATGGATGACACGCAGGATGACCATCTCAAGGCATACGGGCTGGCGTTTCGCGCACTCGAGCGGGGCGAGCGGGGAGAATGGTGGCTCAACTACCGTGGCGGCGCCTTCTGGTTTCAGGGCTCGGATGCCTTGCAGCGTGACGCCGCGCTGACCGGTGTCACCGTCGAGCGAGTCGACGACGGCGCAGTCACGGCGAACAAGGCGGAGATTCAGGCCGGCAACATGGACGTGATTCCACTGGAGAAGGTGCCGAAGGTGGCCGTGTATGCGCCACCAGACGCGGCACCATGGGACGACGCGGTCACGATGGTACTTAACCATGCCGGTATTCACTTCGACCGGGTGTGGGATCCGGAAGTCGTCGCCGGCGGCCTCGCCAAGTACGACTGGCTGCACCTGCATCATGAGGATTTCACCGGACAGTATTCGAAGTTCGCCATCACCTCGGCCGGGGCTCCCTGGCTGCAGGCGATGATGCAGTTGCATCAGTCGACCGCCGCGCGACTTGGCTTCACGACGGTGCCCGAGCTCAAGCGCGCGGTGGCCCAGCGCATCGCGGCGTTCGTCGAGCGCGGCGGATTCCTCTTCGCCATGTGCACAGCCACCGAAACGCTCGACCTCGCGCTGGCAAGCGAAGGAGTGGATATCGCGGCGTCGTACGCCGACGGCACGCCGATGGATCCGCTCGCGTCGAGCAAGATGCACTGGGACAAGGCACTTGCCTTTCGCGATGCGCAGCTGGAACTCTCGCCGTCGCTCGCGGTGTTCAGCGACATCGACGGACACCAGGTCAACAGCAGTGAACGCCAGCCGCTCGGTGCGTTCGGCCTCTTCAATTTCTCGGCGAAGATCGACCCCGTTGCCACCATGCTGGTGCAGAATCACCGCCAGGTGATCCCGGACTTCTACGGGCTGACGACGTCATTTCATCGCAACCGGCTCAAGCCCGACGTGGTGGTGCTGGCCGATGAATCGGGCGCGCCGTGGGTCAAGTACATCCACGGCGAGCGTGGCAAGGGGACGTGGACCTTCTTCGGCGGCCACGATCCGGAAGATCCGCAACACGCCATCGGCAACGCGCCGACCGACCTCGCGCTGCATCCGCATTCGCCGGGTTACCGGTTGATTCTCAACAACGTGCTCTTTCCGGCGGCGAAGAAGAAGGAGCTCAAGACCTGATGAGCGGCGAGCGACTCGCGCCCGCAGTCAGGGAAGTGCTGCAACGGGAGATTCATGGCGCCGGTGGCAACGAGGTGTCCTTCGTAGCGACCGTCGATGCCGAGGGGATGCTGACGAGTGCCCGCGCGGTTGCGCGAGGCACCGCCGATTGCGTGCTGGCGTTGGCCGGCGCGGCACGCCGCGGCGAGATGCTCCTCCACAATCACCCGAGCGGCCGCCTGGAGCCGTCGATGGCCGACCTGTCGATCGCCGCGAGGGCGCACGACGGCGGGATCGGCTTCGGCATCGTCGACAACAGCGGCGAACGGCTTTACATCGTGGTCGAGGTGCCCAAGGCACCGCCGGTGGTGCGGCTCGATCCGTTCGACGTGATCGCAACCCTCGGTGAGCATGGGCCGGTGGCGCGGGAGCTCGGCAGCTACGAAGATCGCCAGAGCCAGCGCGATCTTTCGGCGCACCTCGTCGACGCCTACAACGATGGCGGTGTGCTGCTGCTCGAAGCGGGCACCGGCGTGGGAAAGTCGTTCGCGTACCTGGTGCCCGCGCTGGCATGGGCGCGTGCCAATGGGGAGCGCACGGTCGTCTCGACCAACACCATCAACCTGCAGGAGCAGCTGGTCGGGAAAGACCTGCCGCTGCTGCGGCGGGCGCTCGGCGACGACACGTACGAGCCGACCTTCGCGCTGCTCAAGGGATGGCGCAACTATCTCTGTCGCTTGCGCCTCGAGACGGCGACCGCGAGCCAGCAGTCATTGCTCGAAGGCGACAAGCACGACGAACTGGTGAACATCGCCGGCTGGGCGAGTCACACCAGTGACGGCACGCTGGCTGATCTGCCGATGCCGCCGTCGAGCGAAGTGTGGGACGAGGTCGCCGCCGAGGCCGACCTCTGCCCGCGCCTGCGATGTCACCACTTTGATCGGTGCTTCGTGTTCCAGGCGCGTCGCAAGGCGGCGCAGGCCGACATCGTCGTCGTCAATCACCACCTGCTGTCGGCCGATCTCGCCGTGCGTCAGGCGTCGGATAACTGGGAAGAAGCGGCGGTGCTCCCTCCGTACC
>JBEPVV010000307.1:0-3033 GCA_041690795.1 Gemmatimonadota bacterium
GATCCGCACGCTGTTGCAGCCTGCTGCAAGCTCGGTTGCCTTCGACTCCAGCCTCAGTCTCTCAACGCTTGCCACCGTGGTTCGCGGGGCAGGGGGGCAGGTCGTCCTCGACCTGACTCGCAACGGGGGGAGCATCCTCTCGGCGTGCTTTCCCGCCGTTGCCGCGCCGCGCCTCCGTCAGCCCGCTACCGGCGTCGCCGGCGCGGTCATGATTGTGGCCGACGACGAATGGAGTCGCCTTTCGAGCGCCAGGGCACTGCGTCGCGCCGGATACGGGGTACTCGAAGCCGTCGATGCCGAAACCGCGGTGGAGCTGCTCGCCGATGTGGCGGGAAGCTGTGTTCGCGTCGTGGTCGTTGATGCGCGACTGATGACGAACAGCGGCCGCACGTTCGCCGAGCAGCTTCGCAACGAGCGCCCCGAGCTCGACGTCCTCGTTACCCACACCGCCACGGCTCCGGACGGCGGCGGTCATGCGATCGATCCGCATCCGCTCGCGGGTGAGGATCTGGTGCACGCCGTCCGCGAACGGCTGCCCGCAACCGCCTGAACGCGGAGTCGAGCGCCGCCACGCGATCGGTTACGTTTCCCGACAACGATCACCCCAGGCCGGGAACGCAATGAAAGCCAACGATATCCGCAAGGGCGCCGTGATCTACTACGAGGGCAAGCCGCACCTCGTGATGGACTTCACGCATCGCACGCCGGGCAACCTTCGCGCCTTCGTCCAGGTCCGGCTCCGCAACCTCAAGTCGGGCATGTCGCTCGACCATCGCTTCTCCGCCACCGAGAACGTTGAGGAAGCGCGGCTCGATACCAAGGGAATGCAGGTCCTCTACGCCGACGGCAATGGTGTCCATGTGATGGACGCCAACACCTACGAGCAGTTCACGCTCGACCCTGACGTGGTCGGCGACGACGCGCCGTGGATGCTCCCGGAGATGCGATTCGATGCGACCTGGCTCGAAGGTCGGCCGATCTCCTTCCAGCTGCCGAGTTCGGTCGAGCTGGAAATCATCGAGACCTCGCCGGTGATGAAGACCGCCACCAAGAGTGCCAGCAGCAAGCCCGCCAGGCTCAGCAACGGGGTGACGATCCAGGTTCCCGAGTTCGTCGCACAGGGCGAACGCGTGCGCGTCAATCCGCGCGAAAAAGCGTACGTCGAACGGGTGAAGTAGGCGAAGCGGCAGACACTGCCCCTTCGCGCTGTTGGACTTAGTCGCCGCCGCCCCGCGGTCGTCCGCCACCCGGCCCACCAGGGCCGCCGGGGCCGCCCCGTCCGCCGGTGCCGAAAAGGTTGTTCGATGGCGACTTGACCGAATCAGGCAGGATCGCCCACTGCACATCGGTGAGGATCTTTTGCACTGCGTCGCGCACCCGGTTCTGCTGGGCGATCAGTTTTCCGGTGAACGGACCGATCTTCTGCATCAGCGGCTGGATATCCGCGGCCGAGCCGGCCTTGTTGACCTTCTCGACTTCCGGGCGAATACTGTCGACCGCGGACTTGAGCAACCGGTCGCTCGAGTCCACGAGCACCTGCAACGCCGTGATCTGCGAGGGACTGAGCGCCAGTGAGTCCTTGCGCGCGATCGCGCCTGCCGCAACGTTCTGGCGCCGGAAGCGTGCTGCCAGCGTATCCAGCATCGACGTGCCCGACGTGGCGCCGCCGAGGCCGCGCGACAACAGTTGAATCTGTGCAGTACGCTGGTCGTATCCGATCGCGTAACGCAGGCTCAGCGCCAGCTGGAATGGCGCACGCACCGCGGTCGCCCCCGAGCTGGTGTTGCCGAAGCGTGAATTGACGACATAGTTGAACTGATTGGTGACCGGGTTGAATCCGCTCACGCTCAACAGCGTGTTGTCGGGACGCGTGTTGCCGCCCCAGCCCTTGATGTTATCACCGTTGATCGCCTGGTCGAGGCCACCGAGCAGGTTGATCGTGCGGAACTGCAGCGCCAGCCGGCGATTGAAGAGCGCTGGCCGCCAATTGAGCTGAAGGTCCATCGTCGGCTGCCATGGGCCACGACAGCTGTTGCGCGCGGCGATCTGTCCGGTCTGCGCTTGGAGACACGCCCGGGCGTTGCCTGATGTGCTCCCCAGCAGGCGGCTCATCCCGTTGGCGAGGGCGGTATCGATCGACATCGCCGGGTTGTAGATGAACGCGCGATCGTTGCGGGACGAGCCGTCGCCGTTGATGTCACCCGAGACCACCGGCGTGTACGGCATCCCCGACACCATGCCGAGATTGCCGGTGAGTTCGAACGCCGGTGTCACCGGCCACGAGATCTGCGCCTGGAAATTGTGGCGACGATCGTTGCTGCCCGTCGCCCATTGGTAGACGTTCGGATCGCCGGCCGTCTGGTACCCACCGCCGAAGCCGCCAAACCCGCCGCCCGATCCGCCCTGGTCGCGTGCGAACATCAGCGTGTACGAGAGGCTGAGGTTGATCTGACGATTGGTCGTTCCGGCGAGGTTGAAGGTGATCTGCTTGGTCTCGTTCTGCAGCGAGCTGAAGATCTCGTTGACCTGGCCGTAGGCGATGTCCTTCCGCGATGCGAACAGCGGAATGGCTCCCGTTTCCGGAAAGATCTGCGCCGCCGTGGCATACACCGGCCGGTTGGCTTCGTTCGCGAGCGTGAACTGCGGCTGCTCGTTGAGGTTGAGGTCCTTGGACGCAGCCTGTCCGACGCCGCGCACGTACGACGCGTCGATGTTGAACGTGATGCGCTGCGTCACCCGTCGGGTCAGGCCCAGCGATACGCGCTTGGTCTTCGGCGCGCCATAGTTGGGATCGTAGGCCGTAACCGTCGGCGTGCCGTTGATCACCGGCGTCGATGCGTTGTCGATGCACTCCGACGGAATGTCCTCGGGGTGATCGATGTAGTCCTGCCAGTCGGGAAGTGGGACTCCGGCGCCGGTGCAGTAGAGCTGCGTCTGCGCGCCGGCGAGGCCGGACTGTGCCTGCGCCGTCGCCGGCAGGGTGGAGGGCATGGTGCCGCGGAAGATGCCGACGCCGCCACGAATCGTCAGCAG
>JBEPVV010000308.1:0-3025 GCA_041690795.1 Gemmatimonadota bacterium
CGTGCCGAACGCAGCCCGGCCGCCACGTCGTCGGTATCCGTCCCGATTTCGCGCTGCGAGATCGAGCTGGAGAGATCGCGATGCAGGTACTCGATCGGATCTTCGAGCGTGATGATATGGCGCTGCTGGCTGCGGTTGATGTGGTGCACCATGGCCGCGATCGTCGACGTCTTCCCCGATCCACCCGGACCCGACACCAGCACGAGGCCATTGGGACACTCGGCGAACTGGGTCACGACGTCGGGAAGCCCGAGTCCCTCGGGCGTGGGCACCGAGAAGGGAATGACCCGCAGGATCATCATGAACGACGACCGCTGGCGCAGCACATTGATGCGGAAGCGCCCCACACCGGCCACACCCCACGAACAATCGAGGTCGCGCAGCGAGTCGAGGCGCGGGTCCTCCGGCTCCATCCCGGCGAACATCGCCGCCATGGCGCGCGTCTGCTGCGGCGTGAGGCGCTGCTTCGTGAGCGGCACCAATTCGCCCTCGACCCGGGCGCGAAAGACGTCACCCGCCTTGGCGTGTACGTCGGATGCACCACGCAGTACTGCCGCCTTGAGCACCCGTGCCAGCATCGGTGAGGTACCACCGCTCATCGTCCCTCCGGGAGGAAGCCCATCCTGTCCTTCACTTCGACCATCGTCGTGGCGGCCAGCGCACGCGCCGTCGCCGCACCATCGGCCAGCAGCGTATCGACCACGGCCGGCTCTGCCCGCAGCGCCAAAGACCGTTCTCGCATCGGGGCAAGTGCTGCGACCATGTTGTCGGCGAGCACCCGCTTGCAATCGATGCAGCCCCACGCCGCAGTGCGGCAATTCACGGCCACTTCAGCCACGACCGTTTCCGGCGAAAAGTGCCGGTGGAGTGCGTAGATGTTGCAGATCTCCGGCGTGCCGGGATCGGTGCGCCGCTGCCGCGCGGGGTCGGTCATCGCCGGCCGCAGCTTGGCCCAGATCTCTTCAGGAGTCTCGGTCACCGCGATGGTGTTCCCGAGGCTCTTCGACATCTTGGCCTGGCCGTCGAGACCCATGATCCGGCGCGCCGGCGAGAGAATTGCCTCCGGCTCGGGAAAGAAACCACTGCCGGCGTCAAAATGCGCGTTCCAGCGGCGCGCCACTTCGCGCGCGAGCTCGAGGTGCTGCACCTGATCGTCGCCAACCGGCACCTTGTCGGCGCGATAGAGGAGAATGTCCGCGGCCATCAGAATTGGATAGCTGAGCAACCCGGCCGGTACCGATTCGAAGCGCTGCGACTTGTCCTTGTACTGCGTCATCCGCTCGAGTTCGCCCAGCGGCGTGATGGTGGTGAGCAGCCAGGCCAGGGTGGTGTGGTCAGGCACATGACTCTGGACGAAGAGGGTCGAGCGGGACGGGTCGATTCCGGCGGCGAGGAGCCCGATCGCCATTTCGCGGGTACGCTGCGCCAGGGTGCTCGCATCGTAGCTGCCGGTGATGGCGTGCTGGTCGACAACGCAATAGAGACACTCGTACTGGTCCTGCAGCGCGACCGCGTTGCGGACCATGCCGAGCCAGTTGCCGATGTGGAGTTCGCCTGAGGGCTGAATGCCGGAAAACACGCGGGCCATTGGGGGCAATTTAGGCAGCCACGGCGCAGGCGGCAAACGGCGTGGCCCTGCCGGCCTCAGCCGGGTTTGACCACCGAAAGGAAGTTGCCCGCCGGATCCTTGAACCAGGCGATGATCGGTCCGGGCCCGTGCGAGATGCCCTTGCTGTCGGTCTTGAGATCGGGACGGTCGTAGTGCTCAAACTTGACGCCGCGCCGCACCAGTTCGTCGACGGCAGCATCGACATCTGGCACGATGAAGTTGAACACTGTGAACGACGCCGGGGCGTGATCAGGCTTGACGTAGATCATCACGTCGCCTGACGATTTCGTGTGCAGCGTCAGCATGCCGTCAGCTTCGGTGACATCGAGCTCGAGTACGCGCCCATAGAACTCGCGCGCGCGAGCCAGGTCATTGACGGAGAAGCTGCTGAAAGTGCCGGTGTGATTGAACATGCAATATCCTCGTTGGTGATCTGTGAAGCGTCAGCTGCCACCTTCTGAAGCAAAAAACGCCAACCCCAGGATGAGTCCGACGCTGTAAAGCGCGATCAGCGGCGCGAGCAGCACCCAGGCACTCGCGCCGGGATCACCGGTCCGCATTTCCGACACGCCACTGAGCGCAAAGCTCACCCGGCAGGTGTCACAGCTCAGATGCTCGAGCCACGGGATCCCGCTGAGCGAATCGCTGCCGATGCGCACCCCGTGCAACCTCACCAGCGAATCTCGAATGTGGAACTCGACCACGGTCCGCTGGTTGAGCGGCTTGCTGCGTGGCAAGGTCAGTGGCTTCCAGTTTGCGCTGCACCCAGCGACACTGATGAGCAGCACGACGGAGACGTATCGGGGACGCCGCCGCACCACACGCCTGGCTAACGGGGCAAGAATCACGGGAAGCTCCGCGCTGATGGGGGCTAGCCATCAATTGGGAAGGTGGGCGATACGGCGACCACCGTCAACGTGCATCGGATCGGGCCAGGTTGATTTGCAACCCCGCACTCGCTTCCGTTGAGGATGACAATTCCAATCAGCACCGAGCCGCTCCGGCTCGCGCGCCTGGCCGAGCGCGCCGCTGCGGCGGCGGCGGCCTACCTGCTCGATGTCAGGCGACCCGATCCCGCGCAGTGGACCGTCAAGGGGCATCACGACTTCGTGACCGACGTCGATCGCACGGCGGAGCGTCACATCACCGATGCGCTACTCGGCGCGGAGCCGGATTCGCGGATCCTCGGCGAAGAGCTCTCATCGGGCGATCTCGATCTCGACGGACTGGTGTGGATCGTCGATCCGCTCGATGGCACCACCAATTTCCTGCACGGCTATCCGTGGTGGGGCGTGTCCATTGCGGCGGCGATCGATGGTGAGCTGCTGGCGGGCTGCATCTTTCACGTGCCGGCACACAAGCGGTTCAGCGCATGGCGCGGAGGTGGCGCGTGGTGCGGCCCCGATCGACTTGCGG
>JBEPVV010000309.1:0-3022 GCA_041690795.1 Gemmatimonadota bacterium
GGTGACGCGCGAGGAGATCATCACCTTCCAGCAGGTCGTCCGGCGCGTGCCCGTTGCGGACGCAATTGTTCGCTACGCGGTGCGCCTGGTCCGGGCGAGTCGCCCCGGCGAGGGCGCCCCCGATTTCGTCACCCGGTGGCTCGCTTACGGCGCCAGCGTGCGCGCGGCGCAGGCGCTGATTCTGGGAAGCAAGGCGCGCGCACTCTTGCAGGGAAGGGTCCATGTGACGTTCGACGATGTCCGCGCGCTCGCCCGACCGGTGCTGCGCCATCGCCTGCTCCGGAACTTCCAGGCGCAGTCCGAGCGCATGACGACCGACCAGCTGGTCGAACGGCTCCTCCAATGCGTCGCCCTGCCGAAGTCGGGACTCTGAGCGCGATGTCTGCGATCGCGCCCCAATCGTTCATCGACCCCGCCATCCTGGCGCAGATCGGCGACTTGGCGCTGCTGGCACGAAACGTGGTCGACGGCTTTCTGCACGGCCTGCATCGGTCGTCCCGCGCGGGTCTGTCGCTCGATTTTGCGGAGCATCGGCCCTATCAGCCAGGCGATGATTTGCGGCGGATCGACTGGCGCGTCTACGGTCGGACCGATCGTTTCTACCTCAAGACTTACCAAGCCGACACCAACTCCGACGTGATCGTCGCGCTGGATGCGTCAGCGTCGATGGACTTCGGCACGGCTACATACACCAAGTTCGACTACGCACGCTTTCTTGCAGCGTCGCTGCTCTGGCTGGCGCAGCGACAGGGCGACCGGGTCGGACTGGTGACGCTGGCGGGTGACGATATCGAGCTGGTACCCCCCTCCACCCGACACCTGCAGCTCATTGTTCACACGCTCGGCCGGGTTGCGCCACGCGGCGCCAGCCGGATTCCCGAGGCGATGGAACGGGTCGCGCGGATGCGCGGTCGCACGGGGATCGTGGTGTTGATCTCGGACTGCTACGAGGATCCGGCCGTGCTCCGCCGGGCCTTGTCGGGAATGCGCGCGCAGGGCAACGATGTCGTCGTCTTTCATCTCATCGATCCCGGTGAGCGCGACCTGCCGTGGAGTGCTCCGGGCAACTTCGAGGACTCCGAGACTGGGGTGCGCATGCCATTGCGCCCCGATGACCTGAGAACCGAATACCGACGAATCCTCGAACAGCATCGTAGCGACCTTGCGACGGAGTTTGGCCGGGAGCTGATTGACTATTCCGCGATCGAGACCGACCAGCCGCTCGATGCGGCGCTTCGCACCTTCCTCGACCTGCGCTTGATGGGGAGCCGGGCGCGCTGATGCCGCTCGCCTTTCTCGTGCCGGCAGCGTTCATCGCGATGGTCGCGCTCGGCATTCCCGTGCTGCTGCACCTGCGGCGCCGCGAGCGCGAACGCCCCATGCGGTTCCCGTCATTGATGTTTCTCCAGCGTGTCAGCATCACGACGGCGCGGCGCCGGCGGATTACCGACTGGCCGTTGCTGCTGCTCCGTGCGATGATTATCGCGCTCGTTGTGCTCGCGTTTGCGCACCCGGTGGTGAAACCGGTTGCCGGCGTGATGACGACGCGCCCTGACCGGCGGGTGGTCATCGCGCTCGACCGCTCGATGAGCATGGGGCATCTCGCTGTCTGGCCCGCCGCCCGCGACTCGGCCCGGGCGCTCGTGCGCTCGCTCGGCCCGGCTGACCAGGTGGCCGTCATCGCCTTCGACGATGCGGCAGTGGTCGAACAGGCACTCGGAACCAACCATGGCGCAGCGCTCGCTGCCATCAACCGGATCCGGCCGGGCAGCGGTAGCACGCGCTACGGCGCAGCGATTCGTGCGGCGGCGGATCTCCTGGCTGCCAACGCCGATGCACGCGGGGGCGAGATCGATGTCGTCACCGACCTGCAGCGCAATGGCGCCGCGGGGGTGACCGGCCTTTCGCTTCCTGCGGCCGTGCAGCTCCGGGCTGTGAACGCCTCACCGCACAGTCATGGCAATGCGGCGATTACGTCGGTCGACGCCGAGTCACGCACCGAGAGCGATTCGTCGCGCGGCCTGCTCACGGTCACTGCCCATATCGCCACCCGGCTGATGAAGGCGCACTCGACTCACGCCTCGCTGTCGGTGAACGGGCGAGACGCAGCGAACGTGACGACGATGCTTCCCGCCCAGGGCGAGATCGCCGTCCGGTTCGACCGTGTCGTGCGCCCGGTGGGCCCCGCTCGCCTCGTGGTGCACATCGACGCCGATTCGCTCGCCGCTGACGACGTATTCAACCTCGTGGTGCCAACGCAACTGGTGCGGCGGATCGTGCTCGTCACACCGTTCGATGTCGAGCCGGACGAGACGCTCTACCTCGAGCGCGCGATTGAAGCCGCCCGTGATCCGGTCATGCGCATGGAGCGGCGCGGGGCGTCGACGCTCTCAACGGCCGCGTTGCGCGATGTGGCTGCCGTCGTGCTCTACGATCTGCCGGCGCCCTCGGGTGCGGCGGGGCGCGCTCTCAGGACCTGGGTGCGCAATGGCGGGGGACTGGTGGTGCTTGCCGGAAGAAGGCTGCCGCGTGCCGGGGGCGTGATCGCCCCGGACGCAGACGTTTCGGTTCGAGGCGTCGTGGAACGCAGCGCCGATGGCGGTGCGTCGCTGGGCGCAGTCGCCATTGACCATCCGGTGTTCGCGGCCTTTCGCGGTGTCCAGCGCGGGCAGATCGGCAGCGTCCATTTCTACCGGTACTCACGGCTGGAAGCGACTCCAGCGGCGCAGGTGGTTGCACGATTCGACGACGGCGCGCCGGCGCTGGTCGAGCGCCGGGATAGCGCGGGGCGGGTGCTGGTAAGCGCAATTCCGCTGGACGCCGTAGCCGGCGATTTTGTCTTGCAGCCGGGGTATCTGCCATTTGTACGGTCACTGCTGTTGTACGCAGCTGGCGGCGCGGCAGAGCCTCTCGCGCGGATAGCTGGTGATCGTTGGCGACCGCCGGCTTCGATCCGCAATCCGGTTGCGACCTCGCCGCAGGGCAACCTCCTGCGGCCCCCGGCCGGCGAACTGGCTAACGC
>JBEPVV010000310.1:0-3020 GCA_041690795.1 Gemmatimonadota bacterium
GCGGCGGTGCAGGGTGCGATCTCGCCCTGGTTTGTCCGTCTCGCGGTACCGCGTCAGGTGCTGCACCAGCGTATCCTGGTGCGCACCGAGGAGATGGTGCGTCGCGGGCTGGTCGAGGAAGTCGCGGCGGCGCTGGCCGACGGTGCGCCAGCTGAGGGTCCGGGGATGGACGGGGTCGGGGTTCGCGAGGCTGTGGCCATATTGCACGGCCGGATGCAGCGCGATCAACTGGTGGCGGCGATCGCCACCAGCACTCGTCAGTATGCGAAGCGCCAGGAAACGTGGTTTCGTCACCAGCTTGGCGCCGAGGTCATTGCCCTCGACGCCACCCGTCCACCGGAACAGATCGCTGCGGCCCTGGCCACGGCGTGGGAGCGCAAGGCCGCATGAAGATAGGGATCACCTGCTATCCGACGTACGGCGGCTCCGGCGCCGTCGCGACCGAGCTCGGTCTCGACCTCGCCCGTCGCGGGCACGAAGTCCACTTCATCACCTACCAGTCGCCGTTCCGGCTACGCGGTTATACCAAGCGTGTCTTCTTCCACGAAGTCGACACCACCATGAGCCGCTATCCGCTCTTCGATCACTATCCCTATGAGCTGGCGCTGGCTTCGCGGCAATACGAAATCGCCATGCAGGAGGAACTCGACCTCCTCCATGTACACTACGCCATTCCCCATGCCACGACCGCGTTTCTTGCCCGCGAGATGCTCCGCAAGACCCACCCGATCAAGGTCATCACGACGTTGCACGGCACCGACATCACGCTGGTCGGGCAGGAAGCATCGTTTTACGCGATCTCGAAGTTCTCGATCGAGCAGTCCGACGGTGTGACTGCTGTGTCGGCGTTTCTCAAGGATGAGACGTTCCGCGCGTTCGGCTGTGTGCAGTGCGAACTCGGCGTCATCCCCAATTTCGTGAACCTTGCCGAATACCGGCCTGATGTCGCCACCGCGCGCGACTCGCTGATGCCCCCTGACCACAAGTTGCTGGTGCATGTCTCGAATTTTCGCGAGGTCAAGCGGGTGAAGGACGTCGTCCGGATCTTTGCGCGCCTCCGTCGCGCGATGCCGGCAACACTGATGCTGGTCGGCGACGGCCCCGATCGCAACGACGCCGAGCAGGAGGCGCGCGATCTCGGAATCGCCGACGATGTCCACTTTCTCGGTCGGCTCGACAGCGTGGCGCCGCTCCTTGCGGCAGCCGACTTGTTCGTCCTTCCGTCGCAGACGGAGTCATTCGGCCTGGCGGCGCTCGAAGCGATGGCCTGCGGAACCCCGGTGCTGGCGACCCGGGTCGGCGGCATTCCCGAAGTCATCACCGATGGAGTCGAAGGCATCCTCGAGCCGGTGGGCTCGGTCGAGGCAATGGCGCGTCGCGCGATCGACCTGCTGCGCGATCCCGCGCGCCACGCGGCCATGCGCGCCGCGGCGCTCCATCGCGCGCAGCAGTTTTCTACCGATGCCGTCGTGCCGCAGTATGAAGCCTACTACCAGCGAATCCTCAGCCGCCCATGATCTTCTCACCTGTGCTCATCGCCATCATTCTCGGCCTGGTCGAAGGCCTCACCGAGTTCCTGCCGGTATCGTCGACGGGCCACCTCATTGTGGCGGGTTCATTGCTCGGTTTCGTCGGCGCGCGCGCGGCGACCTTCGAGATCGTGATCCAGGTCGGCGCCATTTTTGCCGTCATATGGCACTACCGCGCGATGCTCTCCGACCTCGTCCGGCGCGCGCGAACCGTACCAGCTGAGCGACAGCTCGGGCGCAATCTGGTGCTAGCGTTTCTCCCCGCCGCCGTGGCCGGACTGATCCTGCACCACTGGATCAAGGCGCACCTGTTCACTCCGCACACCGTTGCCGCGGCATTCATCGTTGGCGGCGTCATCATGCTGCTGATCGAGTGGCGACGACCCCTGGTGACCACCAACGATCTCTTTCTCGTGACACCGCGGCAGGCATTTTACGTCGGCTGCGCACAGGTGCTCGCGCTGATCCCCGGCACGTCGCGTTCGGCAGCGACGATTCTCGGCGGCTATGCCTTCGGCCTGTCGCGGTCGGCCGCAACGGAGTTTTCGTTCTTGCTCGCCATACCCACGCTGCTGGCGGCGGCAGGATACGACATCCTCAAGAACCGCCACCTCTTCACTCGCGCCGACGTGCCCATCTTCGTCATCGGCATCGCGGTCTCGTTCGTGGCCGCGCTCATTGTCATTCGCGGTTTTCTGCGCTACGTGCAGCGACACACCTTCAACGCGTTTGCCTGGTACCGGATCGCGTTCGGTGCCCTGATCCTGGCGTTGGCTGCCCTGCACCTGTTGCGGATGGATGCCAGCTGAACTGATTCACTACGCCGAACTTCCCAGCACCATGGAAGCGGCGCACGTGAGAGCCCAGGAGGGCGCGCCCCACGGCACAGCCATCGTCGCCGGCCGCCAGACGATGGGGCGGGGCACTCGCGGACGGGCGTGGTCTTCCGAACCTGGTGGACTCTGGCTGTCGGTCATCGCGCGCCCAACGCGGACCGACGCGCTGGAGGCGCTGTCGTTGCGCGTGGGCCTGGCGGCGGCCACGGCGATCGAACTTGCCTGCCCGGCGCTGCCGCGGCTGGACCTCAAGTGGCCAAACGATCTCCTGGTTGAGCAACGCAAGCTCGCCGGCATTCTCTGCGAAGCGCGCTGGGGCGGCGGTCAGTGTCTGTGGGTGGTCATCGGCCTTGGTGTGAACGTCCGTAACACGATCCCGCCTGCGCTCGACGCCGTCGCGACGCGGCTCGACCTCTGGGATCCCGCCATCACCCCCGTGTCGCTCGCCACGCCGCTCGCTGCCGCCGTTGCCTTCGCCGCTCGCGAGGCCGGACCGCTGAGCGATGGCGAGCTGCGGTCCTACGCCTTGCGCGACGGCCTCGCCGGTGCGCGACTCCTCCAGCCAGTCCCTGGCACAGCCGAGGGGATCACTGCCGCGGGAGCGCTCCGCATCCGCACCGACATCAAGCGGCGCGGCGACGGCCTGTTCGCCTTT
>JBEPVV010000311.1:0-3012 GCA_041690795.1 Gemmatimonadota bacterium
GACCTTCATCGGCACGCCGGTGAGCGAAATATTCCACGTTCGCGAACTCGCCACGTTGGTGAGATAGAATCGCACCACGTCGCCGCGCTTGACCGACATCGACCACTGCGGTTCGCCGTTGACGAGAGGTACGTTCCCCACCCGCCCCATCAGTGCGAAATCCGGTTGCTCCTTCCCGAACGGAATCAGCGTGTCGCCGTTGATCATCACGTCGCTCAGCATCAACGCCTGCTCGTGATTCACCGGCGAGTAGTATGCGCGGTCCGGACTGTCGACCAGCATGTTACCGTACAATCCCATCGCCTGCTCGATGTCCTCGCGCACGTGCGGGTGATACCAGTACACGCCGGCGTCGGGAAAGTGGACGGTGTAAGTGAAGCTGCCGCCGGGTGCCACCGCTGCCTGCGTCACCCCGGCGGCGCCATCGAACCGGTTGTCGAGCCGCACACCGTGCCAGTGCACCGTGCTCGGCAGGTCGATCCGGTTGTGAAACCGCACCGTGATGGTCGAATTCTGCGCGACGCGAATCAGCGGACCGGGAACCTCGCCGTTGAAGCCGTACATCACGAAGGTGCGGCCGTTGATGGTTCGGGAGAGCATCGAGGCTGTCAGCTCGAGCGTGTCGCCGTTGCGAAGACGCACGATGGTCGAGCGCTTTGTTGCCGGAAGCGTCGAAGGCCGGATGCCGAAGCCGGGCAGGAATTCGGTGATTGGTGGACGGAGTCCGACGAGTCCCGGCAGCATCACCATCCCCTTAGGCATCGGGATGGGCATGCTCATGGTCGAATCGCCCATCGCCATTCCCGACATCGCCTGATTGCCTTGCGCGCCGAGCGGCGCCGCCACGATCAGCGAGATGAACGCGCCGAGCATCGAGCGCATCACTGCGAGACGCCGCGGAAGAGCGGATGGGTGAGGAAGGTCTGCAGCCAGCCGCTCGGCGAGGTGCCGTGCAACACGATCGGGCCGGAGTGCGTTGTAGTGGTGGCTGACGCCTCGGCGGTGATGACGAGAAGGAACTTGTTCATGTCCGCCTGACCTACCGTCGCGGTGCTCCCTTGCATCACGCCGAGTCGATGCCACTCGCCGAGATCTGGGCTCGCAACCCAGACCACGTAAGCATGGTACGCGCCGAGCGTTGCGGGTGCCGGCAGGCCGGTGGCACGAATGCGCACGTCGTAGCGGTGGCGGCCGTCAGCAGTGACCGCGACACCGAATGGCGAGTCGGCGAAGAGGAGTCGCGCTTCACCGTGCGCGCCGGGAACGGCACTTCCCGGCAGGAGGACGATCTGATATGGCCCCTCGGGGCCAGCGCTGGCGAGGAGCGCCAGTGCCGCCGCGAGGAACGATGCTCGGGTCATTTCTTCGGAGCGTTCCCGCCGGTCCCTGCCGCTGCCGCGGGGCCGTGATCGTAATCCTGTACGCTCGAGATATTCGGCATGCCGACGCTGCGGCCGTTCCAGCCAGTGAAGCCGTCCATCCGGAAGAGCCAGAAGCCGGTGCGCATGTCGCTGATCGCGATCAGTCCGTCGGAATTCCGGATGTCGACGCCGAACGCTCCCTGTTCCACGCTGGTCGTGCTCTGCCAGCCGGCATCGGGGTTGCCGCCGAAGCCGTGCTCGTGGGTGCATTCGCAGGTGTAGAACCAGCCATCGGTCTTCGGATTCGCGGGGTCCTTCAAGTCGAAGACGAAGAGGCCATCCTCGTACGCCGATACGAAGACGAATGGCCAGCGCACTTCATGATTGTGCGACAGGTCGTGCCAGTCCGCGGTCCATCCAGAAATCGGCAGGTCGACGTTCTGCTGCGTGCCCGCCTGTGCCGCGCGCAGGTCCCAGACTTTCAGCGGCGTGTACTGATATTCGGTTTCGGTGACAGCGAAATTGCCATCGGGTGATGGCGTAAAGGTGTGGGCGATGTCCATGCCGAGGCCGGTGAGTGTAAAGAGCTGCACCGGATGTTCGGCATGGGTGATGTCCCAGGCCGAGTATCCGCCGAGGCCGGCGCCGTAGAAGACATCGCGGTGGCGCACGATATCGTATCCGACATAGAAGTCGTGGTAGCCGCCCGCCATCACCTGTTTCATCGGGGTCGGATTGTCGATCGAACCGATCATCCACGTGCTGCTATCGGCGTTGCTGACCACCTTTCCCAGATCGTACATCACTGCCTTGGTCTGGCCCACGGTCGCGAAGTAGATGACGCGGCCATCGCTGTGCTTGTATGCGAAGGTATTGTGGAACCCGCCAGGTGCGGCGGGATAACGGATGCGGGCGACGACCTTGACCGATGTGGGGTCGGGCAGGCCTGTTACATCAAAGATCACCGCGCCGAGGTCGGCGTCGGGGCTGCCTTGGAAGAACTGATAGGACTGGGCGTAGTAGTAGCGATTGCCGATCTTGAAGTACTTGCCGTCCATGGCACCGATGCCGCGGTGCAGCACCGGATTCTCGATGGTCCAGTCGACCAATTTCTTGGGATGCGCCGGATCGCGCACGTCGTAGATCTGGGTGTCGAAGTTGACGAAGCCGGAGATGTAGACGTACGGACGCCCCGCATCCTGTTCCATTTCAATGTCGGCGTCCTTCCATGGGCCAGCATGCGTGACGACGTGGGCCACCATGTGGACGTTGGGCGAGCCGCCGTGCTTGCTGGCCGCTGACGGAACGACCGCTCCCGGGTCCTGGGCGCGAGCAGTTGCGACCGCACCAGTGAGGACGAGGCCGACCAGGACTCCGCGCATGTGCACTCCTTGAGGTGTGACGACGGGCGATTGTTGGGTGACAATCGGATAATCGCCCAAACAGTGAAGGCGGGCAAGGGGAGTTGGCATCGCATGCAGGGACCAGATTTTCGTGGATCGGAGATGGAAGATTGAAATGCGGTCGCATGGCGCGCTGGGATCAGATTTCGTGGATCGGAGACGGAGGACAGACATGCGGTCGCCGCCAGCTTAATTTTTAACCTGGCTGCGGCGGCCGGATCTACCGAAGCGCCGAAATAGGCTGGCTC
>JBEPVV010000312.1:0-3000 GCA_041690795.1 Gemmatimonadota bacterium
CTTCACGCCGTACCGGGTGGGAGAGACGATTCTTGGCGGGCAGGTGATGTCCTGGCTCGATGCCCGGCCCGGTCCGCGGACCGAGCTCCAGCTGGGCCTTTTTGCAGATCGTCGCTGGGGATCGAGCAATTTCGTCGACTCGCTCAAGCCGCTGCTATCCTTCCGCTACCACAGCGAACATGCCCGCGGCATCTTCGGCTCGCTCGAAACTGTCGACCGCCACGGACTTCTTGAGCCGCTGATGGTCACCACGCGCGAGCTCACGACTCCGGTGGAGTACGGCGGCCAATGGATCGAAAACACGCCGGTGTTTCACGGCGAAGCGTGGATCAACTGGCAGAAGCTCAATACCCCGGCACAGCGCGAGCAGTTCGAGCTCGGAACTGTGGTGCGCGTCACGCCCGCGAACTGGATCAGCATTGGCGCGCAGCAGCTCTGGTATCACCGCGGCGGACAGCTCTATCACCCCGATCCGCTGACGAACAACCACACGGATGCGCTCGGCGTGACCCTGCACGACTCGATCGGCACGTTCGGCCATGTGTACGCCGCTGCGTGGGGGCTCTGGAGCTCGGGACACATCGACCCGGCGTATCCCGCGGGCCGCCCGGAGAAAGGACACGGGGTCTATCTGAGGGCGGGGGTAACGCCGTGGAACTGGGCCGAGGTCTTCGCGATTCACTGGATCGGTCGTGACTTCGCGGGCGACGCCGGCGACAACAACTACAACTCGACCGGCAGCGACCCGGACTTCTACCAGTCGCACCGCGTGTATACCGAAATCGGGATGATCAGGAAGACGCCGATCGAAGGTGGCGCGACGTTCGACACCGAAGTCCGCTTCCACAACATCGACAACCTCAAGACCATCGCCTTCTTCAATACCCGCTGGGAGCTGTCGTACCGCCTCGTGGTGCGGATTCCTGTCGACGTCAGAATGCGACGCGCACGGTAACCTGCGCGCGGCCAAGCTGAATCGGCCATCGGAGCACGACGGCGGTGCCCTGCGCAGTATGATCGAATCCCTTCTCGCTCTTCGCCACCGTTTCAATGACGTATTCCCAGCGTTCGGCACCATCACCGTCGATCGCCAGCGGCGTGGAAAACGAAAGCTCGCTGCTGAACCACGCGTCGGCGGCAAAATCGGCCGCACTCCACGCCCATTCGCAGGCGATTGTGACGCCATCAGCGTCGGTAATGCGCAGTGTCTTCTCGAGCGTCGCGCCGCGGCAGCGCAGAGTTGCCGTGTCGGCAATGACCTCTGCCGCCACCGCCATTCGTTCGCCGGCCCAGCTCTGTCTTGCAGTGACCCAGCCGCGGATGAAATCGTCACGGGTCGTCAATGCGCTGATGACGCGATCGACAAAGAGTCCGCGCGGTTCGTTGTCGATCGGGGGAATCTCGGTCAACTGGGTCTCGAGTTCGTGAATCGAAGGCGCACCGCCGTCAGCGGGATGTGCATCGCCAGCGCCGTGCCGGTTGTCCAGCGGCTCGTGGTACGCTTCGCGGTGCCGCGCGACAACGTTGAGATGGTTGGTGCCGGCGTCGAGATCGAGCCAGCTGTCGATCATCCCTCCGCGTGCCGGCGCGATCAGCGCGCTCACGTGCTGTGAATGGACCCAGCATTCGTCGTTGCCGTCGGCGTCGACATCCCACGATTCGATCGCGAGCGACTTGCCCTGCCGGAGGGTTGCCTCGGCCTGCGCGAGGTTGTCCCACAGCGCCTTGCGAAGGAACGGGAGATAGAAGCCACCAAAGACGCCGTGCCAGTACGCGTCGTTGCACTGCGCGCGACCGATCGCGCGTCGCACATCCGGCGCGTCGCCGTGCTGCCGGGCCAGTGACGAAAGCGCCAGCGTCAGTTTGTGCAGCCGGTTGCTTTCGGGATACTTGACGAGGAAGTGGCGCCAGTGACCGCCGCGCAGCAGGCCACCATCGAGCCCATGCAGGCGCGCCCCTGCCCATGCGTGCTCCAGCCGGAGGAGTGCGCGGGCTGGTTCGAAGGGAAGGGACCAGCCTTCCATCTCCCGATAGGAAGCCGACGGGAGATAGGCGAGGCCGCCCGATCGCGTGTGCTCCAGCGCGTCGTCGAAGCGTGACATGCGGACCTCGTTCTGGTCGCGAAGCTGTCGCATCGTGCCGAGGAAGTCCGCCAGCCAGCCATCTTCATAGAGCCATTTCCGCGTGCCCGGCCAGCCGCCGAACTTCTCGCCGTCGTCGCCCAGCACTGCCAGCTCGTGTCCGGCGTCGCGCAGTTCGCGGAAGTACTGCGCCAGTTCGGACGGCGGGCGGAATGGGACGAGATAGCGGAGCTTCTCGTCGATCGGGAAGAGATTGAGCCGGTGGCCACCGGCTTCGGTGACGAAGTGCGAGTGCAGCTGATTTTCGGCAAACCCGGTCACGCGGAAGTGTCGGTCGTCGACGAGCGCGTACTTCACGCCCGCTGCCGAGATCTCGCCGGGAAGCGTGGGTTCCCACACCCGTTCGGTGAGCCAGAGCCCGGACGCTTCGACGCCGAGTCGTGAGCGAATCCACTCTCGGTGACGAAGGACCTGTTCGAGGCGATCCTGGCGCGAAAGGACGGCAAGGATCGGTTCGTCGTGGCCGGCACAGAGAATCTCCAGACGGTTGGCGCGGGCATGCTCGCCGATCTCGTCCACGAAGTCCGGTGCGTGCAGGTCGAGCCACTCCAGCAACGGGCCGGAGATGTGCATCGCCACGGGCCAGAGTTCGCCCCCCATCAACGAGCGCACCAGTGGCCGGTAGACGTCGGCCAGGTGGTCGCGGAAGACGGTGTCGAAGTTACCGACCGGTTGATGCAGGTGCAGGGCGAGGCAGAAGCGCAGCGGCGGTGTCACGTCAGTGGTTCCAGAGCGATCCCCATCCGGACCGCGATGGTGTCACGCGCGCCCGACGGCGGGCATGCCGCCAGCCTCCGGAAGGCATCGATGCTCGGGTGATCGCTGAGCCCTGCGCCATCGAGATCGAAGAGGTCGAGGG
>JBEPVV010000313.1:0-2999 GCA_041690795.1 Gemmatimonadota bacterium
GTGATGAAGAGGCCGACCCAGCCGGCGAACGCCTGCGCCGACAGCAGCACCGGGCCGGTTCCGGGAATGAGCCAGTCGCGCAGCCAGCGCGTCAGCAACGAATCGCCAAGGATCACCGGGCTTCCGCCGAACATCACGAAGGACTGGACCGGTCCGATCTGGCCGCCCACCCGGTGCGAAAGCTGATAACCCCAGAGCAGCACGCCGACGGCCACCACGAAACCAGCCAGGGGCCCCGCCGCTCCGACATCCAGCAGTTGCCGGCGATCGTACACCGGGCTGCGCAGGCGAATGAATGCGCCAAGTCCGCCGATTGGTGAGAGATTGGGCGGGACCGGAATGAAGTACGGCGGCGACACGTCGATGGCATACCGGCGCGCGGCGACGTAGTGTCCCATTTCGTGCACCAGCAGGATGCAGAGCAGAGGTGCGGCGAAGCTCCATCCTGTCAGCAGCACGTCCGCGCGGCTGGAAAACACCAGCTCGGCAAATTCGATGATTCCGGCGACCGCACCCACGACCCCAGGTCGCAGCGGTGGCCGCAGCGTCCCCACCACGACGGCCCCGGCGCCCAGGGTACAGGCAACAAACAGCACCAGCAGGGCGCCGTGCCAGAGCCACCGCTCGGGGCGGGGTTCGGCGCTGCCGCGGATGAGGACGAGACGCTGGCCGGAATCGTCGCCCCAGTACCACGCGCCGGGCCATTTATGGAGGAAATCCTTTAGTTCCGGGCTGGGACCTACGTGCCCAGGGTGAAGCACCCCATCCATCACTTCCCGGGAACCGGCAAGCGAAATCGAGCGCCAAGCCGCGAAAAAACGCGCCGGGTCACTCATCGATGGGTTGACGCGAGGGGGAAGGTCTCGTATTCTCCTGTGCTTCCTTCAGTTCTGCAGGCCATCCACTCGCTTCTTCTGCGCGCGCCGCGCGAGCCCCATACGCCATACACTCGATCAATCGCTCCGCCATCTCGCTCGGCCAATATCGCTGCACGCAGCCGGACAACTCCACCCGGAGAGCATCGTGGACATCGCTGAACTTAAGCAGAAGTCCGTCGCCGAGCTGCATGCGCTCGCGGCGGAACTCAACATCACCAACTACTCCGGGCTCCGCAAGCAGGACCTGATTTTTCGCATCGAACAGTCGCTACTGGACAAGGATACCGTCATTCGCGGCGAGGGCGTCCTCGAAATTCTCCCCGAGGGTTACGGCTTCCTCCGCTCGCAGGACTGGAATTACCTGTACGGCCCCGACGACATCTACGTGTCCCCCAGCCAGATCAAGCGCTTCGATCTCCGGACCGGCGACACGGTCACCGGCCAGGTCCGACCGCCCAAGGAGGGCGAGCGGTACCTGGCGCTGCTCAAGGTCGAGAGCGTCAACTACGAAGAGCCCGATCGCACCAAATCGCGCATCGCGTTCGACAACCTCAAGCCGCGCTATCCCGATCAGCGGATCCGCCTCGAACGCAAGAACAACGATCTGGCGATGCGCGTCGTCGACCTCATGTCGCCGATCGGCAAGGGCCAGCGCGGGCTGATCGTGGCGCCGCCGAAGGCCGGCAAGACCATCCTCCTCCAGAAACTCGCCAACGCCATCACCGAGAACCACCCCGAGTGCTATCTCATCGTGCTGCTGATCGATGAGCGCCCCGAGGAAGTCACCGACATGCAGGAGAATGTCGCTGCGGAAGTGATCGCCTCGACCTTTGACGAGCCAGCGGACCGCCATGTGCAGGTCGCCGACATGGTGATCGAGAAGGCGCGCCGCCTGGTCGAGCACGGGCGTGACGTCATCATCCTCCTCGACTCGATCACCCGTCTGGCGCGCGCGCACAACGTCGTCGTCCCGCACTCCGGCAAGATCCTGTCGGGCGGCGTCGATGCCAATGCGCTGCAGAAGCCCAAGCGGTTCTTCGGCGCGGCCCGAAACATCGAAGGGGGCGGATCGCTCACCATCGTGGCCACGGCGTTGATCGACACCGGTTCGCGCATGGACGAAGTCATCTTCGAAGAGTTCAAGGGCACCGGCAACATGGAGCTCGTCCTCGATCGCCGACTGGCCGATCGGCGGATCTTCCCCGCCATCGACATCAACAAGTCCGGCACCCGCAAGGAAGAACTCCTCCTCGACAAAGACGAACTCAATCGTGTCTACCTCCTGCGGAACTTCCTGGCCGACATGCCGGTGGTCGAGGCAATGGAATTCCTCCTTGAGCGGATGAAGCGCACCAAGACCAACAAGGAATTCTTCGCCACCATGGCGCAATAGCGGAGTACGCGCGATTGCCCGCGGCCCTCACCTTGCACTCGCCTTCGTCATGACCATTCCGACCACAGGGCGTGTCTTCGGGGTCGACTGGGGCACCGCTCATATCGGGATTGCCATCAGCGACGAGACGCAACTGGTCGCGTCGCCCCTCACCACGCTCACCCGTCGCACTGGCCGGCGCCTCCCCCTCGGCCAGTTCCTGACGCTGGTCGAGCGCGAACATCCAATCGGGCTCGTCGTCGGACTGCCGCTCGACGACGCCGGCTTCGAGGGGATGTCGGCGCTGGCGGCGCGAGAGATGGGTGAAGTGCTCGCCGCCCGCAGTGGACTGCCACTCGACTGGACCGATGAGAGCTTCACGACGGCGCGCATCCTCGAAATCACCATCGAGACCGGGCGCCATCCGCGCGGCGGTGCCGTCGATGCGCTCGCCGCCGCCAACCTGCTCCAGCAATGGCTCGACGCGCGCCGGTGACCCCCTTTCGCGCGCGTCTCCGTGACTCGCGATGGTCTCGCCTCGGGCCCTGCCTCCTGTTCGCGCTGGTCAGCGGTTGCAGCCGCGAAGGCCTGAGGATCGAGCGCGTGCCGATCCCGCCGGGGTCGACCGTGCGGGTCGCCGCTGAATCGCTCGCGGCTCATGGCGTCATCACGTCGCAGCGCTGGTTCCGCATCCGCGCCCGATTCGCCGGCATCGACCGCACAGTCAAGGCGGGGATCTACGCGTTGCC
>JBEPVV010000314.1:0-2997 GCA_041690795.1 Gemmatimonadota bacterium
GGAACGCACGAGCCACCGCAACGGCTGCAAGGTTCGCCTGCACTTCATTCACCGTGACCGGCGGGATCCAGCCAACTTCGAGCTTCCAGCCAGCTATTGCATAGCCGAAGCGCAATCGCGCGATACCGGGAATCGGTCGAGTGTTTTCAGCGCTCTTGCCAGGACGACACGTGGTTGGTGTCGCAAGCACGCGACTGACCGTCGGCAGCGTTGCGGCTTCGAGGCCAACCGACCATCCCGGCGCCGGGTTCGGGGCCTGGGCGCCGGTGAATGTGATCGGCACCGACAGGATGGCAAGCGTCTGCGCTTCGGGCGAATCGGAGGCCGGCAGACAGACCGACGTTTGGGCCGGCAACAGGCGCGCACCCATCACCAGCAGGCACGTTGCGCTGATTGCGTACCCAGCCGACCTCCTGCACGCACGAGCCACTGTCATCGGACAAACGTAACGCGAGCGCCGCGATCTCCGTCTCCGAATTCACACGGAGGGAGCAAGCGATGCAGCAACGGGCTTTCGTCTGCCTGCAATCGCTGTCCGTGCGACTCATGGTGGTGTTCGTCGTGAATCTGTTGGCGAATGACGGCCCCATGCCAATACTTGCCACAGGTATTGCCGGGCAGGTTCCATATACACATGTAGGAGGGTTTCATGTACGCGTCCATTCGTTTCCTGCGATTCGCAGCGCCGCTGCTCGTTGTCGTCGCCATCGCTGACTGCAGCAGCAGCAACTCGATGACACCAGCCGCCGGTGGATCGGCCACCAAGATTCAAGCGTTGCCGAGCCTTGCGTTCAATCCGAATTCGGAGGCTGTGGCGCCGGGCGACTCGATCACCTGGGTATTCGGCAGCGTCGGCCACACGGTGACGTTCGACGCCGTGTCGGGCGCCCCGGCGAACATCGGCAGCGTGGCATCGCCACAGGCCAACCGATCGGAGACCCGGGTATTTGCGACCGCGGGGACGTTTACCTTCCACTGCAGCATTCACACGTTCATGACCGGCACGATCACTGTGGGCAGCAACAGCGTGGCGCCGCCACCGCCGCCGCCACCGCCACCGCCACCGCCACCGCCGCCCGGGTACGGACTGCGCCAACCGTAGCCGCCAGCGCCTTGCCCGATGCTGAACGGTGTGCGAGCATTAGCGATCCATCCCGCCGAGGGCAAGACGTTCATCCGCCGATTTCGCGTCATCGGGATCGCGACCCTGCTCGCCACAGCGATCGGGATCGTGTTCGCGATGCAGTACGCGGCGGCAGCGCGCACTGCCGGACAACCGGTGACGGCGTGGACTGCGTTCGCGACCCAAGCGGTGCCGTGGTACATCTGGGTGCTCTTCCTGCCGATCATCCTCGAGATTCCCGAGCGGTGGCCGGCGTCACCCGGCATCGCCCGGCTCGCCGCCGCCAACATCGTGCTCGGCGTGTCGCTGACATTCCTGCACCTGGTGTTGAGTCACGGCATCCTGCACGGGTTCGATGCTCGCCCCCAACCGATCGTGCTTGATTTTTCGCCGGGACTCGGGCCGGTGAGCGCAAGCCAGGTGACCGGTGGCCTGATGATCTACAGCGTGCTCGTCGGACTGACGTATATGGAGCATTACCGCCGCGCGTTTGAGGCGTCGGCGCTGGAATCGGTACAACTCAAGGCTCAGGTGGTCACGGCCGAACTGCACTCGCTGCGGGCTCAGTTGTGCCCCCACTTCCTCTTCAACACGCTCAATTCCGTCTGCGGGCTGATTCCCGGCGATCCGGAGCGTGCCGAGCTGATGATCGCCAAACTGAGCCAGCTCCTGCGGCAGGCGCTCCAGACCGATGGCATCGCCGAGGTGACGCTGGCGAAGGAACTCGAGTTTGCCTGCGCCTATCTCGACATCGAGATGATCCGGTACGAGGATCGACTGCGCATTGCGATCGACGTCGGCGACGACGCGCGCGAGTACATCGTTCCGAGCTTCCTGCTGCAGCCATTGCTGGAGAACGCCATCCACCACGCCGTGGCGCCGTCGCGAAGCCTCCGGTCGCTGGAACTGGCGGTGCATCTGAGTGCTGGCACCCTGGTGATCGAAGTACGTGACGATGGGGTGGGACTGGTGCCGGGAGCTCTGGAGCGGCGCCGTGAAGCCATCGGGCTCAAGTCGACCCGGGCGAAGCTCGAGCTGCTGTACGGCGCATCGTTCAGCTTCAGCGTTCAGAATCGCCCGACGGGAGGCGTCGTCGCGCGAGTGGTGGTGCCGTTGCGGTCGGCGACGGCGCGCGCCGACGCGCGGGACCCTCAGGTGCAGGTCGCATGAACCGCCTTCGTACGATGATCGTCGACGATGAGGCGCTGGCACGCCAGCGCGTGCGCGAGCTGCTCAGCGCCGACACCGACGTCGAGCTGGTTGGCGAGTGCGCGTTTGGCGAGGATGCGGTGATTGCGATCGGGCGCGAACGACCCGACCTCGTCTTTCTCGATGTCTGCCTCCCCGACATCGACGGCTTCACCGTTCTGGACCGGATCGATCGCGAAGTCCAGCCACTGCTGGTCTTCCTGACCGCGTATGACGAGTACGCGGTGAAAGCGTTCAGCGTCCGCGCGGTCGACTATCTGGTGAAGCCGTTCGAACGCGACCGGTTGTACATGGCCGTGGGCCGCGCGAAGCGCGAGCTCCAGCACCGGGCCACCGCGCTGGGCGCTAGCGCCGGCATGGTCGCCGCGCCCGCCAAGGCCCCGGGCGGCCGGATCGCGTTGCGCACGGACGGTCGGGTCCTCCGGGTGCGGCTTGACGACATCGAGCGGGTCGAGGCCGAGCGCGACATCTCGCGCTTCCACATGCGGGGCGGCGCGGTCGTCGAGGTTCGCGAAAGCCTCGCGAGCGTCGAACAGCGCCTGCCAGGCTCGGCGTTCCTTCGAGTCCATCGGTCGCACATCGTCAACATCGCGCGGGTGCGCGAGGTACAACCGTGGTTCCAGGGAGATTCGGTGCTGATCCTCGAAGACGGCACCAAGGTAGTG
>JBEPVV010000315.1:0-2994 GCA_041690795.1 Gemmatimonadota bacterium
CCTCATCGCTGCGTCTTGTCACCTGTTGGCATCCAGGCGGTCGGATCTTCGTGCTACCCGCGACGCTCAAGCTTTCCGCAACTGGCGCCGGCATTGACAACTTTGGTGCGGGCAACGTCGCGGTTGCCATCGACGAACACGGCAATCTTGGCGACGGCGCGCTCGGCCTCGACGGACCGGCAATCCACGCGCACCCGGCCACTCAGATACCGTTCGCCGGGCACGCAGTTCCCCATTGGGATGCCGCACTCGCCGCCGTGCACGCAGGGCAATCGCTGCTGCCAACGGTGCGATCGGTCGGATGGGACGTCGCGATTACCGCCAACGGGCCGATGATTCTCGAAGCAAATGCATGGTGGGGTGTCGACGTGATTCAACAGCCCGGACTGCGCGGACTGCTGCGGGGCGAATTCCTGGATTTCGTGACGGAGATGGGCGGCGTGCAGGCGGTGCGGCTTGCGGAGCGGCAGCGAGCGCTCGCTCGCGAGTAGCCACCACTGGTGCCGCGCGGTGTTCAGCCCGGCGGCCAGTGCATCTGCCGGCCACCGAGCAGATGCACATGCAGGTGATCGACCGACTGGCCGCCCTCTGCGCCGCTGTTCACCACGAGGCGGTAACCGCTCTCCGATAGTCCGAGATCCCGCGCAACGTCGACGGCCAGCTGCATCACGGGTCCGAAAACCGCCGACGCTCTGCCGGTCGCGATGTCGGCGGCCGACCGTACGTGCACCCGCGGAATCACCAGCACGTGCACCGGTGCCTGCGGCGCGAGGTCGTGGAACGCGATCGCGTGTTCGTTGGTGGCAATGACCGTAGCGGAAATTTCTCCGGCGGCGATCCGGCAGAAAATGCAATCCATCAATACTCCGCATGCGCCGCGATGCGGCGTTCGCGCGTGATGACCGCGGCGGCAATCGCCGCGGTGTCGAAGCGAAGGATCGCTGCACCCACGCTGACCGGTTGCGCGCCCGGGTCGTGCGCCAGCGCTTCGACTTCATCTGCCGTGAAACCACCTTCCGGTCCGATCACCCACCCGACGCCACGCGTGCGGTCGATGGCCGGGACGGCCGCCGCACCCGGCACACCGGTGAACCATTGCAGCGAAGGAAATCGGTCCGCGAGCGCGGAAGACTCCATCGGCTCCGACACCGCGGTCGCCCACGGGTTGCCGCTCTGCTTGCACGCCTCGCACGCCCGCCGCCTGACGCGATCGATCATGCTCGCGCGCACGCGCGTGTCGACGGTGCGCGAACGCGCCGTGAGCAAAGGCACCAGGTCGGTGACTCCGAGCTCGGTGCATCGTTCCGCCAGGGCGACAAACCGGTCCTTGTCGCCTGCGCCCACCGCCAGCAGAGTGGTCACCGGCCGCGCGAGGTGCCACGTCTCCTCGATCTCGACGGCGCCGGTGCGCCCATCGCCGCGGAACCGACCGCGAGCGGTGACGCCATTGCCATCGAACACCGACACGACCGCGCCGTCGACGATGCGGCGCACATGCAGATGATGCAGCTCCGCCTCGTCGAGCGGAATCGTCGCACCGTCAACCAGCGCCGCTGCCGCCACCAGCACCCCGGGGAACTTCATCCTCGCCGCACCGCAACCGACCACCAGTTGGCATCGCGGATTTCGCGGACCGTCAGCAATCGGTGCCGTTCCAGGACCGGCCGGAAAAGATCAGCCTCGGCGTATTCCATTCCGGCGAAGATGATCGTGCCGCCGGGGGCGAGCGAATCGAGGATCGCCGGCAGCAGCTGGGTATTGACGTTGCGCAGGATGTTCGAGCAGATCAGGTCGGCAGGCCCGGCGAGCGGCGCCAATTCTCCCGCATCTCCAAGCAGGAACGTGACGCGATCGGCAACCCCGTTGCGCGCGGCGTTGGCGTCGGCGAACGGAATCGACTCGTCGTGCATCTCGATGCCGATGGCCGAGCGTGCCCCGAGGAGGGCCGCCGCGATGGCGAGGATGCCGGATCCGCTGCCGAGATCAAGTACCCGATCATTGTCATGCAGCAGCTGCTCCAGCAGCGTCAGCGCACCGCGGGTCGAGCCATGCTCACCACTCCCGAAAGCCGACTCGGGGTCGATCGTCAGAACGACCTGATCTGGCCCGGAGATGACGGGAAGCCATGACGGGGTAAGGATGACCCGCCCGAAGTGTCGCGTCTCGATGCCATCGCGCCACCGCGTCGACCAGTCGACCGGCTCGGTTGCCGCAACGGACATCACTGCGTTGTCGAAGTGCTCGCCGAGGTGGCGGAGAAGGAGATCGACGGCCGCGCGAGTTTCCAGCGTGGTGCAGACCACACCTGGTGACGGCTCCTCGACGCCGTTTCCCGTCTGCGTGACGATCGCCGCCGCAATGGCGTCAACCTGATCCGGCCGGGCCGTGATCGTGGTGCGCCACCACGGCGACGTCACGCGCCGAGCGCTTCCTTCAGTTTCGACCAGAAACCGCCCTTTCGCCGCGGAGGATCGCCTTCGTGCTTGGCGAGTTCGATGAAGAGCTCTCGCTGCACGTCGCTGAGGTCGTCCGGTGTCCACACGAAGACCTTCACGTGCAGGTCACCGACGCCGGCACCGCCGAGATGCGGCAATCCCTTGCCGCGCACCCGAATCGTGGAGCCCGGCTGCGTACCGGCTGGGACATCGATCGATTCCTCGCCGTAGGGCGTCGGGATCACGGCACTCGTCCCCAGTGCAACCTGTGAAAACGACAGTGGCAGTTCGACGGTAAGGTCATCACCGTCACGAACGAAGCGATCATCGGGCTTGATCTCGATCATCACAATGAGGTCGCCTGCCGTGCCGCCGCGCGCTCCGGGCGTACCCTGCCCGCGAAGCGTGAGGTAGTGCTGCGACGAAACGCCTGACGGCACATCGACCGTTACGTTCCGCTCGCCCTTGATCCGTCCTTCGCCGCGGCAGACGTCGCACGGCGTGGCGATGACATGCCCTTCGCCGTGACAGGTGGGACAGGGGCCGACCTGGACGAACT
>JBEPVV010000316.1:0-2990 GCA_041690795.1 Gemmatimonadota bacterium
GCCTCTTCATCACCGGCCTCAACCTGCTGCCGCTCTCGCAGCTCGACGGAGGCCACGTTCTCTACGGTCTGTTCGGCAAGCGGCAGCGAATCATCGCAATGGTCGTGGCGCTCTGCCTGCTCGCGCTGGGCACCCGCGCGCCGATGTGGTACGCGTGGGCGGGACTCACGTTCATGATCGGTGGCGGCAAGTGGAGCCATCCCGAAGTCGTGATTCCTGACCGCGCCATCCTCAGGGCGGGACGGGTGACGGGGTTTGCGTGCCTGGTAGTGTTTGTGCTGACGTTCGTGCCGATACCGTTTGGGACCAGGTAACAGGCGAGAGGCGAGAGGCGAGAGGCGAAAGGCGAAAGCAACAAATCCCCGAGGGAGCGTGGCCATGACCGACACCGAGGAGATGGCTCTTCTGCGGCACAACCTTGCGAACCCCCTTTCGGCGCTGCTGGCCGAGGCTCAACTGATTCTCGTCGGCGAGGGCACGATGGACGACGAGACGCGGCAGGGGGTACAGGCAATTGAAAAGCTGGCGTTAAGGCTGCGCGAGCTACTTCGCGACACCGGAACCCGATGAGCGAACGACAGGCACCCAGTCGAGGCACAATGATGACCATTCGCACCTGCATCCCCGTTGCGCTCATCATCGCGATGGCGCTCCCTGTCCACGCCATCAACGCGCAGCGGCGCGCGACTCCGCGGGCCGGTACATCTCCGGCGCGGGCGATCCGGCGGGATATCCCGATGACGAACATGATCCGGCGGGCGTTTGCGGCGGGCACCCGCGATTCGAGCGGGCGCCCCGGAGCGCGCTACTGGCAGCTCGGTGTCGACTACACGATCAGCGCGCGGTTCGATCCGTCGAATTCGCGGATCGCCGGGCGGGAAGCGATCGCGGTGCACAACAACAGCGATTCGGCGTTGCGAACGATCCAGATGCGCCTCGATCAGAACCTGTTTGCGCCAAACGTTCCGCGCGCGGAAGTCGTCACCGACATCACCGACGGGATGAAGCTCACGAAGCTGGTGGTTGCAGGGCAGCCGGTCGACCTCAACGCACCGCCCCCGCCAACAGGCCGCGGACGTGGCGCCGCCGGCGCGGCCAGCGCTGCACCGCCGGTCAACGCCATCACGGGCGCGTCGTTGACTTCCGCCGTGATTCACCTTGCCACGCCGATCGCCGCGCACGGCACCGGGACGATCGAGGTCGAGTGGAACTTCGCAGTACCCCGCTCCGACGGCGTCCGGGGCATCCGGATGGGACGCTGGGGCGATTCGCTCTATCAGGTGGCGCAGTGGTATCCGCGCGTCGCCGTCTACGACGATCTGCGCGGCTGGGACACTGATCCCTACCTCGGTCCGTCGGAGTTCTACAACAACCTCGGGCATTTCGATGTGCAGCTCGACGTGCCGGCCGGCTGGCTGGTCGGCGCGACCGGCGTCCTTCGCAATCCGGACGATGTCTACACGCCGACGATTCGCGAGCGGCTTTCCCACGTCACCGAGTCCGACTCCCAGCGCAGCATCGTCAGCGCCGAGGAGCGCGGTCCGGGAAAGTCGACTTCGAACGGCGACCGGCTGATCTGGCACTTCGTGGCCGATTCGGTGACCGACTTTGCGTGGGCCACCTCGGATCGCTTCGTGTTCGACGCGACGCGCGCCAACATCCCCGGCCAGGGCGAGATCCCGATCTACCTGATGTACGAGCCGGGCAACGCCGCCCGCTTCTGCACCCAGGGCGCAACCGGGCGGCACGCGCTGGAGTTCTACTCGAAGCTGTGGATGCCGTACACGTATCCGTCGCTGACACAGGTCGACGGACCCGAGGGCGGCATGGAGTACCCGATGTTCATCATGGCGGCGGGGTCGACCGATCACGAGATCGGGCATCAGTGGTGGCCGATGATGGTCAACACCAACGAGACGTGGTACGGCTTCATGGACGAAGGATTCAACAACTGGATGAACACGTTGTCGGCGGCAGACCGGAATCCACGGATACCGGGACAGCCGGCGGCAGGACGAGGTGGTGCGGCGGCATCGCGGGCAGGGGCAGGCACCTGTCCGCCACCGGCGGCGACGTATGGTCCGACTCGCACTGGATTCGAGAACGCCACGATCCCGGTGCCCCCGTTCCGGTTTGTGCCGCCTCCTGGTGGAACCGCGACCGAGAATGGCTCGGGGCAGAGTTACGGCCGTATCAGTGGTGACGAGCTGGAAGCGCCGCTCATGTGGGACGCAAACTATGGCGGCCCGCGCTATTCGACGCAGGCGTACGGCATTTCGGGCCCGATGCTGTCTATGCTCGGTGGCATCGCCGGCGACTCTGCCGTCTGGCATGCCATGAGCGACTACGCCAAGGCGTGGCGCTTCAAGCATCCGTCGCCGTGGGATTATGCGTTCTTCATGAGCCGGGCCCTGCATCGCGACCTGGGCTGGTTCTGGTACTACTGGCTGTTCACCACGGAGTCGGTCGATGGATCGATCGGCAACGTCACCCGATCCGGCGCGCAAACGACCGTGATCGTGCATCAGGACGGCGAGATGCCGGCGCCGGTCGTGCTCGCGGTGCAGCTGGCGGGGAAGGGGCCGGCGATCCGCCGCCCGGCGGATGCTCGCATGCTGGACAGTGCGACTGTGCTGCTGACGTGGCCGGCCGACGTCTGGCTCAAGGGCAACAGGACATTCAAGGCACAATTCGATCTTGGCGGCCGGAAAATCCAGCGCATCACGCTCGACCCATTCGGTCGTTTCCCTGACCGCAGCGTGGCGGACAATGTCTGGCCGCGCGATTCCGTCGCCGCGTCGCCGACGTCCGTAACGCGGCGGCGGCCGTAGTGTCCACGCCCGGGTACAGGCTTGCCGTTCGCCATCGGTGATCGTCCGTCGCGCGACGGACGCCGCAAGCCGTCACCAGGGCGTCCGCGCCACTCACGACATGACCGGATGATCTTCATCATCGCCGGGGTGTGCGTGGCGCTTCTCCTGCTGGAGCTT